>NZ_JBHJQP010000031.1:0-52239 GCF_042262625.1 Streptomyces sp. NPDC056347
CCCCCGTCACTTCGGTGACGGGGGCGGCCCTGTGTCGTACGCCGTGTCCGTTCCGAGACCTTTGCCACATCGCGGGTGGACTCCAAGGGTCGGTGAGATGGCTGTACCGGTCAAGAAACCGCAGGTGAGCGGGGGGTCACGGGGTGTCCGCGCGAGCCGGAAGTCCGCTATGTCCTCACGTGGACGCAACAGGTGGCTGTGCAACCCTTTTTGGTAGGAAGACGTCGCACGAAGTACTGACAAGTCCGTGTTGTTGACGTTTCCGTACCCGTACACCGCTGCTTGGGGGTAGCCGGGGAAGGCCGAGGACCGAAGGAGACCCATGACCGAGCAGAACGGGAGCGGCGGCCGAATACGCCCCACCGGCAAGCGCCGGAAGAAGCCCTCCCGCCGCCGCAGGGCGACGGTGATAGCCGCCTGGACCCTGGCCGGAGCCGTGGTCGTCGGCGGCGCCGGACTGGGATACGCGTACCTCAGGCTCGACGGCAATCTGAAGTCCGTCGACATCAACGCGGCCCTGGGCAAGAACCGCCCCGACAACGTCGACAACGGCTCCCAGGACATCCTCGTGCTCGGCTCGGACTCCCGCTCCGGCGCGAACGCCGCGTACGGCGCCGACGAGGGCACCGCACGCTCCGACACCGCGATGGTCCTGCACGTCGACAAGGGCCACCGGACGGCCTCCGTCGTCTCCATCCCGCGCGACACCCTCGTCACCCGCCCCGACTGCGTCGGCGACACCACCGGGCAGACCGTCCCCGGCCAGCAGCGCGCGATGTTCAACACCGCGTACGAGGTCGGCGGACCGGCCTGCGCGGTCAAGACCGTCGAGGCCATGTCCGGCATCCGCATGGACCACTACCTCGAGGTCGACTTCACCGGCTTCAAGAAGCTCATCGACCAGCTGGGCGGCGTGAAGATCACCACCACCGCCCCGATCGACGACCCCAAGAGCCACCTCAAGCTCGACGCCGGCACCCACACCCTCGACGGCGAGCAGTCGCTCGGCCTGGTCCGCACCCGCAAGAGCGTCGGCGACGGCAGCGACCTCGGCCGCATCCAGCTCCAGCAGGCGTTTATCAAGGCACTGATGGAACAGGTCAAGAGCGTCGGAGTGTTCTCCAACCCGAAAACCCTGTTCGACCTCGCGGACACCGCGACCAGGACCGTCACCACCGACTCCGACCTCGGCTCGGTGAAGGAGCTCACCTCCTTCGCCAACGGCCTCAAGGGCCTCGGAGCGAAGAACGTCCACATGGTCACCCTGCCCGTGGAGTACGACCCCGCCGACCCGAACCGCGTCGTACCGCTGGAGCCCGGCGCCGCACAGGTCTGGGCCGCACTCGCCCAGGACCGGGCGATCCCCGCCTCCGCCACCGAGCACTCGGCGGGCGACAAGGGCGCCGCGGGCGGCGTCGTCCGCTGACCGCACCCCTTGCCGGGGCCGGGGAATAGTTCCGTACCGCCCCCGGTTTTGGGAGATACGGCCGGTCCTGGCAGACTGGTACGTCGGCCCCGGTTCACGGACGCGCAATCCGCGCGTGCGACCCGGCGCCCTCCCGAACCTAGGAGAAACCCTTGAAGCGCGACATCCACCCCGAGTACGCCGAGACGCAGGTCAGCTGCACCTGTGGCGCGTCGTTCACCACCCGGAGCACCATCGAGGGCGGCACCATCCGCGCCGACGTCTGCTCCGAGTGCCACCCGTTCTACACGGGCAAGCAGAAGATCCTCGACACCGGTGGCCGTGTGGCCCGCTTCGAGGCCCGCTTCGGCAAGGCTGCTTCCGGCTCCGCCAGCAAGTAGCGAGCCACTGCGCCGGTTCCTGGCGCCCTCTTCCGGGGGCGTCGGGACCGGCGTTTTTTCCGGCCGGGGGTGCCCGGGCCCGTCCCCGTACCCCCGCCCGGCCGGAATCACGCCGTCCAGCAGGCACGCCCGAGTGAAGAAAACAGGAGCCCGAAGATGTTCGAGGCGGTCGAGGAACTGATCGGCGAGCAGGCCGATCTGGAGAAGCAGCTCGCGGACCCGGCGGTCCACGCCGACCAGGCCAACGCGCGCAAGCTCAACAAGCGCTACGCCGAGCTGACCCCGATCGTCGCGACGTACCGCTCCTGGAAGCAGTCCGGCGACGACATCGAGACGGCCCGCGAGTTCGCCGCCGACGACCCCGACTTCGCCGCCGAGGTCAAGGAGCTGGAGAAGCAGCGCGAGGAGCTCACCGAGAAGCTCCGGCTGCTCCTGGTCCCGCGCGACCCCAGCGACGACAAGGACGTGCTCCTGGAGATCAAGGCGGGCGCGGGCGGCGACGAGTCCGCCCTGTTCGCCGGCGACCTGCTGCGCATGTACCTGCGCTACGCCGAGCGGGTCGGCTGGAAGACCGAGATCATCGACTCCACCGAGTCCGAGCTGGGCGGCTACAAGGACGTCCAGGTCGCGGTGAAGACCAAGGGCGGCAACGGCGCCACCGAGCCCGGCCAGGGCGTGTGGGCCCGGATGAAGTACGAGGGCGGGGTGCACCGCGTGCAGCGGGTGCCCTCCACCGAGTCGCAGGGCCGCATCCACACCTCCGCCGCCGGTGTGCTCGTCACGCCCGAGGCCGAGGAGGTCGACGTGGAGATCCACGCCAACGACCTGCGCATCGACGTCTACCGCTCCTCCGGCCCCGGCGGCCAGTCCGTCAACACCACGGACTCCGCCGTCCGCATCACCCACCTGCCGACCGGCGTCGTCGCCTCCTGCCAGAACGAGAAGAGCCAGCTCCAGAACAAGGAGCAGGCCATGCGCATCCTGCGCTCCCGCCTGCTCGCCGCCGCCCAGGAGGCCGCCGAGCAGGAGGCCTCCGACGTACGCCGCAGCCAGGTGCGCACGGTCGACCGGTCCGAGAAGATCCGCACGTACAACTTCCCGGAGAACCGGATCTCGGACCACCGCGTCGGCTTCAAGGCGTACAACTTGGACCAGGTGCTCGACGGCGACCTGGACGCAGTGATCCAGGCGTGCGTCGACGCCGACTCCGCCGCCAAGCTCGCCGCCGCGTGAGCCGAGACCGCCCCGCCCGCCCGTAGACCGTACGGAGAACCGCGATGAACCTGCTGCTCGCCGAGGTGGCCCAGGCCACCCAGCGGCTGGCCGACGCCGGTGTGCCCTCGCCGCGATTCGACGCGGAGGAACTCGCCGCGTTCGTCCACGGCGTCAAGCGGGGCGAGCTGCACCGGGTGCCGGACGCGGACTTCGACGCCCGCTACTGGGAGGCCATCGCCCGCCGCGAGGCCCGCGAACCCCTCCAGCACATCACCGGCCGCGCCTTCTTCCGCTACCTGGAGCTCCAGGTCGGCCCCGGTGTCTTCGTCCCCCGCCCGGAGACCGAGTCGGTCGTCGGCTGGGCGATAGACGCGGTGCGCGCGATGGACGTGGTCGAACCCGTCGTCGTCGACCTGTGCAGCGGCTCCGGCGCCATCGCGCTGGCCATCGCCCAGGAGGTGCCCCGCTCGCGGGTGCACGCCGTCGAGCTCTCCGACGACGCCCTCGTCTGGACCCGGAAGAACGCCGACGGCTCCCGCGTCACCGTCCACCAGGGCGACGCGCTGACCGCCCTGCCCGAGCTGGACGGCCAGGTCGACCTGGTCATCTCCAACCCCCCGTACATCCCGCTCACCGAGTGGGAGTACGTGGCGCCCGAGGCCCGCGACCACGACCCCGAGATGGCCCTGTTCTCCGGCGAGGACGGCCTCGACACCATCCGCGGCATCGAGCGCACCGCGCACCGTCTGCTGCGCCCCGGCGGCCTCGTCGTCATCGAGCACGCCGACACCCAGGGCGGCCAGGTGCCGTGGATCTTCGCCGAGGAACGCGGCTGGGCCGACGCGGCCGACCACCCCGACCTGAACAACCGGCCGCGGTTCGCCACGGCCCGCAAGGCCCTGCCGTGACCGGCGGCCGCGCCCCGCACCCGTACCCGCCCCACCCGTCATACCCGTACACGCTTGAGGAGGCCGGCTGATGGCTCGGCGATACGACTGCAACGACGCGACCGACCGCACGACGGGCCTGCGTGAGGCCGCGTCGGCCGTCCGCCGCGGCGAACTGGTCGTGCTGCCCACCGACACGGTGTACGGAATCGGCGCGGACGCCTTCAGCTCCGAGGGCGTCGCCGACCTGCTGGCGGCCAAGGGCCGCGGCCGGAACATGCCCACCCCCGTGCTGATCGGCTCCCCGAACACCCTGCACGGACTGGTCACCGACTTCTCCGAGCAGGCCTGGGAGCTCGTCGACGCCTTCTGGCCCGGCGCCCTCACACTCGTCGCCAAGCACCAGCCCTCGCTCCAGTGGGACCTCGGCGACACCCGCGGCACCGTCGCCATCCGGATGCCGCTGCACCCGGTCGCCATCGAGCTGCTCACGGAGGTCGGCCCGATGGCCGTCTCCAGTGCCAACCTCACCGGCCACCCGGCCCCCGAGAACTGCGACGCCGCCCAGGAGATGCTCGGCGACTCCGTCTCCGTCTACCTGGACGGCGGGCCGACGCCCGGCATCGTGCCCTCGTCGATCGTCGACGTCACCAGCAAGGTCCCCGTGCTGCTGCGCGCCGGAGCGGTCTCCGCCGACGAGCTGCGCAAGGTGGTACCCGACCTCGAGGTGGCCAATTGACCGCCCCTGAGGGGCGTGGCATAGCGGGGCGGTCCGACGCTTTCCGCATCCTCCACGTCAGCACCGGCAACGTCTGCCGCTCACCGATCACCGAGCGGCTGACCCGGCATGCCCTGGTGGACCGCCTCGGCGATCCGCTGGGCGGCGGGCTGATCGTGGAGAGCGCGGGCACCTGGGGCCACGAGGGCGCGCCCATGGAGGCGAACGCCGAGATCGTGCTGGCCGACTTCGGCGCCGACACCACCGGCTTCGTCGGCCGCGAGCTGCTCGACGAGCACGTGATCCGCGCCGACCTGGTGCTCACCGCCACCCGCGACCACCGCGCGCAGGTGATCTCGATGGGTCACTCGGCCGGTCTGCGGACCTTCACCCTCAAGGAATTCACCCGGCTGGTCCGGGCGATAGACCCCGCCACCCTGCCCGACCCGCTCGACGAAGGCGTTGTCGAGCGCGCCCGCGCGCTGGTCCGCGCCGCCGCCGCGCTGCGCGGCTGGCTGCTGGCCCCCACCGTCGAGGCCGACGAGGTCCACGACCCGTACGGCGCCCCGATCACCTTCTTCCGGTCCATCGGCGACGAGATCAACCAGGCCCTCGACCCGGTCCTCACCGCCCTGACCGGCGTTCCCGCGCCGCACTGAGCGCAACGCCGCCCGCGCCGCCACGACGGGCGGAGCGACCACGGCGGGCCCTCGGGGCCGACCGGTGCGCCCCGGCGCCGTACAGCGGGCAGGAGAGCCGCCCCCGGCCTACATTGGGAGCTGACGCCAGCGCCCCCTCCAGGCCCGGAGCATCCCGATGCCGGTCACCACCCCCGCCGCACCCCCGTCCGGCCCGGCCCTGCCCCAGGACCCCGCCGCCCTGCTCCGGGACGATCCGGAGATCGCCGCCGTGCTCCTGGCCGAGCTGCACCGCCAGTCCGGCACCCTGCAGCTGACCGCCGCCGAGAACTTCACCTCGCCCGCGGTCCTCGCCGCCCTGGGCTCCCCGCTCGCCAACAAGTACGCCGAGGGCTACCCCGGCGCCCGCCACCACGGCGGCTGCGAGCAGGCGGACGCCGCCGAACGCATCGCCTGCCGCCGCGCCACCGCCCTCTTCGGCGCCGAGCACGCCAACGTCCAGCCGCACTCCGGCTCCTCCGCGGTCCTCGCCGCGTACGCCGCGCTGCTGCGCCCCGGCGACACGGTGCTCGCCATGGGACTGGCGTACGGCGGACACCTCACCCACGGCTCGCCCGCCAACTTCTCCGGCCGCTGGTTCGAGTTCGTCGGCTACGGGGTGGACTCCGAGAGCGGCCTGATCGACTACGAACAGGTCCGCGCCCTGGCCCGCGCCCACCGGCCCAAGGCGATCGTGAGCGGCTCCATCTCCTACCCCCGCCATCCCGACTACGAGCGGTTCCGGGAGATCGCCGATGAGGTGGGCGCGTACTTCATCGCCGACTCCGCGCATCCGATGGGCCTGATCGCCGGGGGAGCGGCGCCCAGCCCGGTGCCGTACGCCGACGTGGTCTGCGCGACCACGCACAAGGTGCTGCGCGGGCCGCGCGGCGGGATGCTGCTGTGCGGCGCGGAACTGGCGGAGCGGATCGACCGGGCGGTCTTCCCGTTCACCCAGGGCGGCGCCCAGATGCACACCGTCGCGGCGAAGGCCGTCGCGTTCGGGGAGGCGGCCACCCCGGCGTTCACCGCGTACGCCCATCGGGTGATCGCGCACGCCCGGGTGCTGGCGGCCGGCCTGGAGGCGGAGGGCTTCGACGTCACCACGGGCGGTACGGACACCCACCTGATCGTCGCGGACCCGGCCCCGCTGGGCGTCGACGGACCCACCGCCCGGGCCCGGCTGGCGGCGGCCGGTGTGGTGCTGGACACCTGCGCGCTGCCGTACGGGGACACCCGGGGCATCCGGCTCGGCACGGCGGCCGTCACCACCCAGGGCATGGACGACGCCGACATGGCACGGCTGGCGGTGCTCCTCGGGCAGGCGGTGCGCGAGGAGGGCGACGTCCGCGCCGAGATCCACGCACTGGCCGCGGAACATCCGCCCTACCCGGGGTGACCCGGGGGTGACGGACGGTGGGGTTCCGCGGTGCGGAACCGGCCGGCCCGGGCGTGGTGTCCTTGATGGTGAGGCCTGTGCAGCGCGGCCGTCCGGGGAGCCCGGACGGTTTAGGGTGTGGGCTGAGATGGCCGGCGAAATCTGTTGGGGCAGCCCGTGCGTGATTACCTGCTGACGCTCTGCGTCACGGCCGCGGTGACGTATCTGCTGACCGGTCCGGTGCGTAAGTTCGCCATCGCGGTCGGAGCGATGCCCGCGATCCGTGCGCGCGACGTCCACCGGGAGCCCACTCCGCGGCTCGGCGGCATCGCCATGTTCGGCGGGCTCTGCGCCGGGCTGATCGTCGCGGCCCATCTCCACAACCTCGAATGGGTCTTCCAGCTCTCCACCGAACCGCGTGCGCTGCTCTCCGGGGCCGCGCTGATCTGGCTGATCGGTGTGCTCGACGACAAGTTCGAGATCGACGCCCTGATCAAGCTCGGCGGGCAGATGATCGCCGCCGCCGTCATGGTCCTGCAGGGTCTGACGATCCTGTGGCTGCCGATCCCCGGCGTGGGCACCGTCGCGCTCACCCAGTGGCAGGGCACGCTGCTCACGGTCGCGCTGGTCGTCATCACCATCAACGCGGTCAACTTCGTCGACGGGCTCGACGGGCTCGCGGCGGGCATGGTGTGCATCGCGGCGGCGGCGTTCTTCCTGTACACGTACCGGCTCTGGTACGGGCACATGATCGAGGCGGCGGCCCCGGCGACGCTCTTCGCGGTGATCCTGATGGGCATGTGCCTGGGCTTCCTGCCGCACAACATGCACCCGGCCCGGATCTTCATGGGCGACTCGGGCTCGATGCTGATCGGCCTGGTGCTGGCGGCCGGGGCGATCTCCGTCACGGGGCAGGTCGACCCGGACACGATGAAGCTCTTCGCGGGCAGTGAGCGCGAGGCCACCCACGCGATGCTGCCGGTCTTCATCCCGCTGCTGCTGCCGCTGACGATCATCGCGATCCCGGCCGCGGACCTGGTGCTGGCGATCGTGCGCCGTACCTGGAACGGGCAGTCGCCGTTCGCGGCCGACCGGGGCCATCTGCACCACCGGCTGCTGGAGATCGGCCACTCGCACAGCCGGTCCGTGCTGATCATGTACTTCTGGTCGGCCCTGATCGCCTTCGGGGCGGTCGGCTACTCGGTGCACTCGACGTCGTTGTGGATCGTCCTGGTCATCATGGGGATGAGCACGATCGGGCTCGTCCTGCTGCTGATGCCGCGGTTCACCCCGCGGGCGCCGTACTGGGCGGAACGCTTCGTTCCGCCCCGTTACCGCCACCGTCGCGCCGGAGGAGGGGCTTCCGGTACGGAACCCCCGTCGACCGTCGCGACGGGCCCCGAGGGGCCGGGGGAGCGGACGGGTCACGTGGGGCGCACGGAGCCCGAGAGGCAGGAGCGCACCCCGGTCGTCGTGGGGGTGTCGGGCGTCAACGGAGCGACCGCCATAGGCCCCCGTTCGCGTCTTTCGGACAGAAACAAGGCCGAAAGCGCGCGCTGAGAATCAGGGCAGTTCGGGGCAATAGCAGACAGCGATATGGGTTGTCTCGCTCACATGCGCAACTTCATCCTCACGTGTGACAGTAAGCACACGTTCCGAGTAAAGGCCTCACCAAATAGTTTGTGATACCGTTCACGAAGCCTGGTGGCGGGGCCGAAGGACTTGAGTAGAAACGGTTCATCGGCCCGAGGCCATCGTCCCGCCCCGGGCCTACGCTCGTCCATGACGACACACTGCCCACCCCCTGCAAGCGGAGCTGCCGCCATGCCGTCCAACGACGCCCGGACTCTCCTCCAAGCCGCCGTACCCACTGCTGCCGCCGGCGCTGTCGCCGTCGCGATCAGTGCTGGTGTCGCGGGCGGCAAGGGAGCCCTGGGCGCACTCGTGGCGACGCTCGTGGTGATCCTCTTCATGGGGATCGGGCTGCTCGTCCTGCAGCGGACCGCGAGGTCCCTGCCCCACCTCTTCCAGGCCATGGGGCTGATGCTTTACACGGCTCAGCTTCTCCTGATGTTCATCTTCGTGGCCGCATTCAAGAACACGACGCTGTTCAACCCGAAGGCATTCGCGATCACCCTGGTGGCGATGACCCTCGTGTGGATCGGCGCGCAGACGCGTGCACACATGAAGGCCAAGATCCTTTACGTCGAGCCCGAGTCCGACAAGGCGGAAAAGCCCAAGAACACGGGCTCGAAGTCGTGAAGGGTAGGGGCGGGATAAGCGCAGGTTCAAGACCCTGCTATCGTCCGGTTCCAACTGCGGCATTGCGGGCGCGGGCATGTGAGCTGACGCCTGCTCGATCGCGAGGCTCAATGCCTGACTGCCGCTCACACATCCGTAACACCAGTCCAGTGCCGAACCGCGGCTTCGCGCCGCGCCGACACAACGAGGTTGCCGTACCTATGCGCCACGCTGAAGGAGCCCGCGGTGAGTGCTGACCCGACACAGGTGCTCGCCTTCGAGACCGATTGCCACATCTTCTCCGGTTGTGGTTTCCCGGGTCCTGGCCTGCACTCATTCCTGTTCGAGCCGATCTTCGGTGACGCGGACAGCAACATCTACTTCAACAAGACGATGCTGCTGGCGCTCCTCGGTACGGTCATCATCGTCGGCTTCTTCTGGGCCGCCTTCCGTAAGCCGAAGGTCGTTCCGGGCAAGCTGCAGATGGTCGCCGAGGCCGGGTACGACTTCGTGCGCCGCGGCATCGTCTACGAGACGCTCGGGAAGCGCGAGGGCGAGAAGTACGTCCCGCTGATGGTCTCGATCTTCTTCTTCGTGTGGATGATGAACCTCTGGTCGATCATCCCGCTCGCCCAGTTCCCGGTGACGTCGGTCATCGCCTACCCGGCAGGGCTGGCTGCGATCGTCTACATCCTCTGGATGAGCATCACGTTCAAGCGCCACGGCTTCGTCGGTGGCTTCAAGAACCTGACGGGCTACGACAAGTCGCTCGGCCCGGTGCTCCCGCTGGTCATGGTCATCGAGTTCTTCTCGAACGTCCTGGTCCGGCCCTTCACGCACGCGGTCCGACTCTTCGCGAACATGTTCGCCGGTCACACGCTGCTGCTGCTCTTCACCATCGCGAGCTGGTACCTGCTCAACGGCATCGGTATCGCCTACGCGGGCGTCTCGTTCGTGATGGTCATCGTGATGACCGCCTTCGAGCTGTTCATCCAGGCTGTTCAGGCGTACGTCTTCGTGCTCCTGGCGTGCGCCTTCATCCAGGGCGCTGTCGCCGAGCACCACTGATCGCGCCTCCCTTACCCCCAGTCGTCCGGTGGCCAACCCCCACCGGTCCGTGAAAGAGAAGGAAGAACTGGCATGTCCCAGACCCTTGCCGCCGTCACCGGTTCCCTCAGCTCCGTCGGTTATGGCCTGGCCGCCATTGGCCCCGGCGTCGGCGTCGGCATCATCTTCGGTAACGGCACCCAGGCGCTCGCCCGTCAGCCCGAAGCTGCCGGCCTGATCCGCGCCAACCAGATCCTCGGCTTCGCCTTCTGTGAGGCGCTCGCCCTCATCGGTCTGGTCATGCCGTTCGTCTACAGCTGACGAACCGCGACTAGTCCGTTCCGACGAAAGGCACTGATGTGAACCCCCTGGTTCAGCTCGCGGCCGAAGCCGAGGTGGAAAACCCCCTCATTCCGCCGATCCCTGAGCTCGTCATCGGTCTGATCGCCTTCGTCATCGTCTTCGGCTTCCTCGCCAAGAAGCTCCTCCCGAACATCAACAAGGTTCTGGAAGAGCGCCGCGAGGCCATCGAAGGCGGTATCGAAAAGGCCGATGCGGCCCAGACCGAAGCCCAGAGCGTGCTCGAGCAGTACAAGGCTCAGCTCGCCGAGGCCCGCCACGAGGCCGCGCGCCTGCGCCAGGAGGCGCAGGAGCAGGGCGCCGTGATCCTGCAGGAGATGCGGGCCGAGGGCCAGCGGCAGCGCGAAGAGATCATCGCTGCCGGTCACGCCCAGATCGAGGCCGACCGCAAGGCCGCGGCCTCCGCGCTGCGTCAGGACGTGGGCAAGCTCGCCACCGACCTGGCCGGCAAGCTCGTCGGTGAGTCCCTGGAGGACTACGCCCGGCAGAGCGGCACCGTCGACCGATTCCTCGACGAGCTCGAGGCGAAGGCCGAGGCTGTCCGATGAACGGAGCGAGCCGCGAGGCACTGGCTGCCGCACGTGAGTCCCTCGACGCGCTGACCGACAACACGTCGGTCGACGCGACGAAGCTCGCCGAGGAGCTGGCCGCCGTGACGGGGCTGCTCCACCGCGAGGTCTCCCTGCGGCGGGTCCTGACCGACCCGTCGCAGCCCGGCGAGGCCCGGGCGGAGCTGGCCGGACGGCTGCTGCGCGGTCAGGTGGGCGGCGAGACCGTCGACCTGGTCTCCGGCATGGTCCGCTCCCGCTGGTCGCAGTCGCGCGACCTGGTCGACGCGGTCGAGGAGCTGGCGAACACCGCCGACCTCACCGCGGCCCAGCGCAGCGGAGACCTCGACGACGTCGAGGACGAGCTGTTCCGGTTCGGCCGGATCGTCGCGTCCGACAAGGCACTGCGCGCCGCGCTGACCGACCGGTCGGCGTCCGCCTCCGCCAAGGGCCAGCTGCTGCACAGCCTGCTCGGCGGCAAGGCCAGGGCCACCACCGAGCGCGTCGTCACGCGGCTTGTCACCCAGCCGCGCGGACGTAGCCTGGAAGAGGGACTGGAGTCCCTTTCCAAGCTGGCCGCGGACCGCCGGGAGCGCATGGTCGCGGTCGTGACGTCGGCGGTGCCGCTGAGCGATCAGCAGAAGCAGCGCCTCGGCGCCGCGCTGGCGAAGATCTACGGACGCCAGATGCACCTGAACCTCGACGTGGACCCGACGGTCCTCGGCGGGATCGCGGTGCAGGTCGGTGACGAGGTCATCAACGGCACCATCGCGGACCGCCTCGACGAGGCGTCCCGTCGTATGGCCGGCTGACCGACGCCGCGCAGCAACAGAACAGAGCAAGACCAGCGGCCCGGTTGGGCCGTGCAGAAATTGCAGAAGATTCCTGGGGGTCGGCCCCCAGACCCCCTTAAGAAACTTCGGGCCCAACAAGGAGAGCAGGGAACCCAGATGGCGGAGCTCACGATCCGGCCGGAGGAGATCCGGGACGCGCTGGAGAACTTTGTCCAGTCGTACAAGCCGGACGCGGCCTCGCGCGAGGAGGTCGGTACGGTCAGCGTTGCCGGCGACGGCATCGCGAAGGTCGAGGGTCTTCCCTCGGCCATGGCGAACGAGCTGCTGAAGTTCGAGGACGGCACCCTCGGTCTCGCCCTCAACCTCGAGGAGCGCGAGATCGGTGCGATCGTCCTCGGCGAGTTCAGCGGTATCGAGGAGGGCCAGTCGGTGCAGCGCACCGGCGAGGTGCTCTCCGTCGGCGTCGGCGAGGGCTACCTCGGCCGCGTCGTCGACCCGCTCGGCAACCCGATCGACGGTCTCGGCGAGATCGCGACCGACAGCCGCCGCGCCCTTGAGCTGCAGGCCCCTGGCGTCATGGTCCGCAAGTCGGTGCACGAGCCGATGCAGACCGGCTACAAGGCCGTCGACGCCATGGTGCCGATCGGCCGCGGCCAGCGTCAGCTGATCATTGGTGACCGTCAGACCGGCAAGACCGCTCTGGCCGTCGACACGATCATCAACCAGCGCGACAACTGGCGCTCGGGCGACGTGAACAAGCAGGTGCGCTGCATCTACGTCGCCATCGGTCAGAAGGGCTCCACCATCGCCTCGGTGCGCGGTGCCCTCGAAGAGGCCGGTGCACTGGAGTACACGACCATCGTCGCCGCCCCGGCGTCCGACCCGGCCGGCTTCAAGTACCTCGCGCCGTACACCGGTTCGGCCATCGGCCAGCACTGGATGTACCAGGGCAAGCACGTCCTGATCATCTTCGACGACCTCTCGAAGCAGGCCGACGCCTACCGCGCCGTGTCGCTTCTGCTGCGCCGCCCGCCGGGCCGCGAGGCCTACCCGGGCGACGTCTTCTACCTCCACTCGCGTCTGCTGGAGCGCTGCGCCAAGCTCTCCGACGACATGGGCGCCGGTTCGATGACGGGTCTCCCGATCGTCGAGACGAAGGCCAACGACGTGTCGGCGTTCATCCCGACCAACGTCATCTCCATCACCGACGGCCAGTGCTTCCTGGAGTCCGACCTGTTCAACGCCGGTCAGCGCCCGGCCCTGAACGTCGGTATCTCGGTCTCCCGCGTGGGTGGTTCCGCCCAGCACAAGGCCATGAAGCAGGTCTCCGGCCGACTCCGCGTGGACCTCGCCCAGTACCGCGAGCTGGAGGCGTTCGCCGCCTTCGGTTCCGACCTGGACGCGGCCTCGAAGGCGTCGCTGGAGCGCGGTAAGCGCATGGTCGAGCTGCTGAAGCAGGGCCAGTACCAGCCGATGCCCGTCGAGGAGCAGGTCGTCTCCGTCTGGGCCGGCACCACCGGCAAGATGGACGACGTCCCGGTCCAGGACATCCGCCGCTTCGAGGGCGAGCTGCTGGAGTACCTGCGCCGCGAGCGCAAGGACCTCCTGACCAGCATCCGCGAGGGCGGCAAGATGTCCGACGACACGCTGCAGTCGATCGCCGACGCGATCGCCTCCTTCAAGCAGCAGTTCGAGACCGCGGACGGCAAGCTGCTGGGCGAGGGCTGATCGATGGGCGCTCAGCTTCGCGTTTACAAGCGCCGCATTCGCTCCGTCTCCGCCACGAAGAAGATCACCAAGGCGATGGAGATGATCGCCGCCTCGCGCATCGTCAAGGCGCAGCGCCAGGTGGCGGCATCCACGCCGTACGCGACCGAGCTCACCCGTGCGGTGACCGCGGTGGCGACCGGCTCCACCACCAAGCACCCGCTGACGACCGAGGCCGCCACCCCGGCCCGGGCCGCGATCCTGCTCATCACGAGCGACCGCGGTCTGGCCGGCGGTTACTCCTCCAACGCCATCAAGGCCGCGGAGCGACTGACCGAGCGGCTCCGGGGCGAGGGCAAGGAGGTCGTCACCTACGTGATCGGCCGCAAGGGCGTCGCCTACTACGGCTTCCGTGAGCGCCAGATCGCGGACTCGTGGACCGGCTTCACCGACAGCCCGACGTACGCGGACGCCAAGCGGGCCGCGGCGCCGCTGATCGAGGCGGTCACCCAGGAGACCGCCGAGGGCGGTGTCGACGAGCTGCACATCGTCTTCACGGAGTTCGTGTCGATGATGACGCAGAACCCGATCGACGACCGGATGCTGCCGCTCAGTCTCGGTGCGACGAAGGACGAGGACGGCAAGGGAGAGATCCTGCCGCTGTTCGAGTTCGAGCCGTCGGCGGAGGACGTTCTCGACGCGCTGCTTCCGCGGTACGTCGAGAGCCGGATCTACAACGCACTGCTGCAGGCCGCTGCTTCCGAGCACGCCGCCCGCCGCCGCGCGATGAAGTCCGCCACCGACAATGCCGGTGAGCTCATCAAGACGCTCTCCCGGCTTGCCAACGCGGCCCGCCAGGCCGAAATCACCCAGGAAATCAGCGAGATCGTCGGTGGTGCCAGTGCGCTGGCCGACGCGACCGCGGGGAGTGACAAGTAATGACGACGACAGTTGAGACGGCCGTTGCCACGGGCCGCGTCGCCCGGGTCATCGGCCCGGTCGTCGACGTGGAGTTCCCCGTCGACGCGATGCCGGACATCTACAACGCGCTGACCGTCGAGGTGGCCGACCCGGCCGAGGACGGCAAGCTCAAGACGCTGACCCTGGAAGTCGCGCAGCACCTCGGCGACGGTGTGATCCGCGCGATCTCGATGCAGCCGACCGACGGCCTGGTCCGCCAGGCCCCGGTGACCGACACGGGCGAGGGCATCACCGTCCCCGTCGGTGACATCACCAAGGGCAAGGTGTTCAACACCCTCGGCGAGATCCTGAACAAGCCGGAGGCCAACGCCGAGGTCACCGAGCGCTGGGCGATCCACCGCAAGGCGCCCAACTTCGACCAGCTCGAGTCCAAGACCGAGATGTTCGAGACCGGCGTCAAGGTCATCGACCTTCTCACCCCGTACGTCAAGGGTGGAAAGATCGGTCTGTTCGGTGGTGCCGGTGTCGGCAAGACCGTTCTGATCCAGGAAATGATCTACCGCGTGGCCAACAACCACGACGGTGTGTCGGTGTTCGCCGGTGTCGGCGAGCGCACCCGTGAGGGCAACGACCTCATCGAGGAAATGGCCGACTCGGGCGTCATCGACAAGACGGCGCTCGTCTTCGGCCAGATGGACGAGCCCCCGGGCACGCGTCTTCGCGTTGCGCTGGCCGGTCTGACCATGGCGGAGTACTTCCGCGATGTGCAGAAGCAGGACGTGCTCTTCTTCATCGACAACATCTTCCGGTACACCCAGGCCGGCTCCGAGGTGTCCACCCTGCTCGGCCGTATGCCGTCCGCGGTGGGTTACCAGCCGAACCTGGCCGACGAGATGGGTCTGCTGCAGGAGCGCATCACGTCGACCCGTGGTCACTCGATCACCTCGATGCAGGCGATCTACGTCCCCGCGGACGACCTGACCGACCCGGCCCCGGCCACCACGTTCGCCCACCTCGACGCGACGACGGTTCTTTCCCGTCCGATCTCCGAGAAGGGCATCTACCCGGCCGTGGACCCGCTGGACTCCACGTCCCGCATCCTGGACCCGCGCTACATCGCGCAGGACCACTACGACGCCGCCATGCGCGTCAAGGGGATCCTCCAGAAGTACAAGGACCTCCAGGACATCATCGCCATCCTCGGTATGGACGAGCTGGGCGAGGAGGACAAGCTGGTCGTCCAGCGTGCCCGCCGTGTCGAGCGCTTCCTGTCGCAGAACACCCACGTCGCCAAGCAGTTCACCGGCGTGGACGGTTCGGACGTGCCGCTGGACGAGTCGATCGCCGCGTTCAACGCGATCTGCGACGGTGAGTACGACCACTTCCCCGAGCAGGCGTTCTTCATGTGCGGTGGCATCGAGGACCTCAAGGCCAACGCCAAGGAGCTCGGCGTCTCCTGAGCCCATGGCTCACCGAGGGGGGGGCGGGCGCGTCCCGTCCCCCTCACCACGCCCCTTAGAATTGACCCAACACCCGGCACAACCGCCGGGTGGTGACCCGAGGAGCCACCCTTGGCTGCTGAGCTGCACGTCGAGCTGGTCGCCGCGGACCGCAGTGTCTGGTCCGGCGAGGCCACCCTGGTCGTCGCGCGCACCACGTCCGGCGACATCGGCGTCATGCCCGGTCACCAGCCGCTTCTGGGTGTGCTGGAGTCGGGCCCGGTGACCATCCGTACGAGCGACGGCGGCACTGTCGTCGCCGCTGTGCACGGCGGATTCATCTCGTTCGCGGACGACAAGCTCTCGCTGCTCGCGGAGATCGCCGAGCTTGCGGACGAGATCGATGTCCAGCGCGCCGAGCGTGCGCTGGAGCGTGCGAAGTCGGACACGGACGCCGCTTCCGAGCGGCGCGCCGAAGTGCGACTGCGCGCGGTGGCGGTGCGCTAGCGCACCGCGACAACGTAGCTTTACCCTCAGCCGCGGCCCGAGCTGGAGAACCCCTCCAGACCGGGCCGCGGCTGAGGCGATGCAGGTGCAGGTGCAGATGCGGTTTGTTGGACCGGGCGGTATTCGTTACTCGACGACGCGAGGAGGTCGGTGGAGATGTTCCTCGCGCTGTGGGTGGGCGGTCTGGTCGTCGCCCTGATTCTGGTGGCGCTCTTCGTCTTCGGCCTGCGCCGACGGCTGATCCAGCGTTCCGGCGGGACGTTCGACTGCAGTCTGCGGTGGAACATCCCGGAGGAGCCCGACCTCTCGGGCAAGGGCTGGGTGTACGGCGTCGCCCGGTACAGCGAGGACCGGATCGACTGGTTCCGGGTCTTCTCGTACGCGCCTCGCCCGCGCCGCGTCCTGGAGCGTGCCTCGATCGAGGTGGTCGCCCGGCGGCTGCCCGAGGGCGAGGAGGAGCTGGCGCTCCTGTCCGACGCGGTGGTGCTCGGCTGTCTCCACGAGGAGACCCGCCTGGAGCTGGCCATGAGCGAGGACGCGCTGACCGGTTTCCTCGCCTGGCTGGAGGCGGCGCCGCCCGGCCAGCGGGTGAACGTGGCCTGAGCGCCGCGGGGCCCGTACCGGGGCCCTTGGCAGAGATGTGAGAAGCCGGGGAGACAGGGGGCGGACCTGTCTCCCCGGCTGCTTTGCGGGGTGGTGCTGTGCGGTGCCGGTGGGGGGTTTGCCCGGACCGCGCGGGGGGTTACTTCAGGCCGCTGTTGATGGCGCTGACGAGCTCGCCGTTGGCGGTGTCACCACTGAACTCCCAGAAGAACGCGCCACCCAGGCCCTGGTTCTTCGCCCAGCTCATCTTCGAGGTGATGGTGGCGGGGGTGTCGTAGCTCCACCAGTTGGTGCCGCAGTGGGCGTAGGCGGTGCCGGCGACGGTGCCGGTGGCCGGGCAGCTGTTCTTGAGGACCTTGTAGTCCTCGATGCCCGCTTCGTAGGTGCCGGGGGCGGCTCCGGTGGCGGTGCCGCCGGGGGCGTCCTGGGTGACGCCGGTCCAGCCGCGGCCGTAGAAGCCGATGCCGAGGAGCAGCTTGGAGGCGGGGACGCCCTGGGTCTTCAGCTTGGCGATGGCGTCGGCGGAGTTGAACCCGGCCTGCGGGATGCCGTCGTACGAGGTGAGCGGGGAGTGCGGGGCGGTCGGGCCCTTGGCGTCCCAGGCGCCGAAGAAGTCGTACGTCATCACGTTGTACCAGTTCAGGGACTGGGCGGCGCCGGCGTAGTCGGTAAGGTCGATCTTGCCGCCGTCGGAGCCGTCGGCCGTGATGGCGGCGGTCACCAGGTAGTCCTTGCCGAACTTGGTGCGCAGCGCGGAGGTGAGGCCCTTCAGCGCGGCCGGGCCGCTGGTGTCGCAGGTCAGGCCGCAGGCGTTGGGGTACTCCCAGTCGATGTCGATGCCGTCGAAGACATCGGCCCAGCGGGGGTCCTCCACCAGGTTGTAGCAGGACTCGGCGAACGCGGCCGGGTTCTTCGCGGCCTCACCGAAGCCGCCGGACCACGTCCAGCCGCCGAACGACCACAGGACCTTGATGTGCGGGTACTTCGCCTTGAGCTTGCGCAGCTGGTTGAAGCTGCCGCGCAGCGGCTGGTCCCAGGTGTCGGCGACGCCGTCGACGGACTTGTCGGCGGTGTAGGCCATGTCGTAGTCGGCGTACGAGTCACCGATCGTGCACTTGCCGCCCTGGACATTGCCGAAGGCGTAGTTGATGTGCGTGATCTTCGCGGCGGAACCGGAGGTGTCCAGGTTCTTGACGTGGTAGTTGCGCCCGTAGACGCCCCAGTCGGTGAAGTAGCCGAGGTTGACCTTGCCGCCGGTGCCCGGGTCGGGGTTGCCGCCGCCACCGCCGGTGGTGTGCACCTTGACCGCGCCGCTGACCGGACCGGTCTGACCCGCGGTGTCACGGGCCTGCACGGTGTACGAGTAGTCGGTGCCGGCCTTGAGGCCGGAGTCGGTGTACGTGGTGCCGGTGACCGTCGAGACGACCGCGCCGTCCCGCAGGACGTCGTAGTTCTTGACGCCGTTGTCGTCGGTCGCGGCGGTCCAGCTCAGCTTGACCGAGGTGTCGGTGACGGCGCTCGCGGTGGGGGTGCCGGGGGCCGAGGGGGCGTTGTCGCCCGGAACGCTGCCGCCGTCGCAGGAGGCGCCGTTCAGCTTGCAGCCGGTGGGGGCGCCGGTGCCGGTGCCGTTGAAGCCGAAGCTGACGGAGGCGCCGGGGGCGACCGTACCGTTCCAGCCGAGGTTCTTGGCGGTCCAGTGGGTTCCGGAGCTGGTGACGGTGGCGTCCCAGGCGGAGCCGACCGCGGTGCCGGAGGGGAAGTCCCACTCGATGGTCCAGGAGGACAGCGCGGAGGTGCCGGTGTTCTTCACCGTCCACTGGCCCTCGAAGCCGCTGCCCCAGTCGGACTTCTTGACGAAGGAGGCGGTCGCCGAACCGGCGGCCTCGGCGGGGGCGGCCAGGCCGACCATCGCGGCGAGTGGAAGCAGCAGCGCGGTGAGGCCCGCGACCGCCCTGCTTCTGGTGGCTCTGCCGGTCCCGAGTCTGAATCGGGTCCGGCGTAGGGGGTTTTCAGTGCTCAACGGTGCTCCTCGGGTGAGGTCCGGACAATCGGGGGTGGTCCGTGGACTGCAACCCTGCGCCGCCCAGAGCACGTCTTGTCATGGCGTGCTCACCGCAGTGTGTCCGGTGAGATTAGGAAGGTCTGGACCAATCGTCAAGAGGTCTGGACCAAAGACCAGTTCTAAACCTCAGACACCCAACTCCTGTGCCAGGACGGCCGCCTGGACCCTGCTGCGCAGCCCCAACTTCCCCAGCAACCTGCTCACATGGGTCTTCACGGTGGCCTCCGCCATCGACAGCCGGAGGGCGATCTCCGCGTTCGACAGCCCCTCGCCGAGGCAGCCCAGTACCTCTCGCTCCCGTCGCGTGAGGGCGTCGAGCACCCCCGGATCGGGGGCGTTCGCCGGGGCCGCCACCGCGCCGCCGGCGAACTCGGCGATCAGCCGACGCGTCACGGCCGGGGCGATCAGCCCCTCGCCGCGGGCCACCGTGCGGACGGCCTCGAGCAGATCGTGCGCGTTGGTGTTCTTCAGCAGGAAGCCCGCGGCCCCCGCCCGCAGCGCCCCGAAGACGTACTCGTCCAGGTCGAACGTGGTGAGCACCAGGACGTCCGCGAGCCGCTCGGCCACCACCCGCGCGGTCGCCGACACCCCGTCCAGCCGCGGCATCTGCACATCCATCAGCACCAGATCCGGCCGGAGTTCACGGGCCAGCCGCACCGCCTCCTCGCCGTCCCCGGCCTCGCCCACCACCTCGATGTCCGGCGCGCTGCGCAGGATGAGCACCAGCCCCGCGCGTACGGCCGACTGGTCCTCGGCGACCACAACCCGGATCGTCATCGTCCGGACACCCCTTCCTCCACGGGCAGTTCCGCCCGTACCCTCCAGATGTCCCCGCCGCCGGTGGCGGTCGACGGGCCCGCGTCGATCGTGCCGCCCAGCAGCGCCACCCGCTCCCGCATCCCCACCAGTCCGGCCCCCGAACCCGGCGCGCGCGGCCCGTCGCGCACCCCGAGCACACTGCTGACCTCCACCGTGAGCAACGGCCCGCGCTGCCCGAGCCGCACCGTGACCGGGCCGGGCGCGGCGTGCTTGAGCGCGTTCGTCAGGGACTCCTGGACGATCCGGTACGCGGCCAGCTCGACCGGCGCGGCCAGCGGGCCCCGCTCCTCCCGGGCGTCCTCGAAGACGCAGCTCAGCCCGCTGGACGCGGCGTTGGTACGGGCCTGCTCGACCAGTGCGTCCAGCGAGGTGAGGGTGGGGGAGGCGGCGGGCTCCACGGCGGCGTCGCCGGTGCGCAGCAGCCCGATGAGGCGGCGCATCTCCGCGAGGCCGTCGACGCTGTTCTCCCGGATCACCCCGAGCGCCCCGCGTGAGGTCTCCGGGTCGTCGATGGAGAGCGCGGCGGTGGAGTGGATGGCGATCGCGGAGAGGTGGTTGGCCACCATGTCGTGGAGTTCGCGGGCCATCCGGGTGCGCTCGGCGGTGACGGCCTGGGCCCGGTCCATCTCGGCCAGCAGCGCGGTCTGCTCGGCGTGCAGCCGGGCCGTCTCGGCGGCGTCCCGGTGGTTGCGGACGCTCACCGCGGTGAGGGACGGGAGGAACGAGACCATGGCCGTGACGACGCCGATGAGCAGGGCCTGCGGATTGCGGAACCAGGCCAGGAAGCCGACCGTGACCGCGACCGTGATCAGGAACGTGGTCACCGGGATGCGGCGGGCGGCGGACGGTTTCCCGTACAGCACGGCCGCGTAGACCAGGTCCGTGAACATCAGGACCGTCGCCAGGTTCCCGACCGTGAACTGGTCCGCGACCAGCGCGAACGTACCGATGACCAGCCCTGTCTGCGGGGCGGTCCTGCGGAGCAGCTCGAGGCCGGACACGACGGCGAGCGGCACCAGGCAGACCCAGGGGGCCATGAGCGCCCGGTTCCCCTGGAGGTGCAGGCCGAACAGCCACAGGAGCACGCCCCCGGACAGGCCGAGTACGGCCAGGAGCACGTCGTGGCGGTGCGGGCGGAAAGGGATGGACACGTTCCCATCCAACACGCCGAACGACGCCCCGGCCTCGTGTCCCGGGGGGAGGAGCCAGTACATCGAAGGATGCAGTGCCGGTTCGTCATCGCCGACGACGATCGCGCCCCGGACGGCCGGAATGCTGGGAGGACGAGGGGGAGAGGAAAGGAGAGGCGCCGTGATCGTCACGCTGATCGTGATCTGCGAGGTCGCCTTCTGGGTGCTGCTGGCGGCCGGGCTGGCCCTGCGGTACCTGGCGAAGAAGCCCACGCTCGGGGCGGCCGTGCTGCTGTGCGAGCCGCTGCTGGAGCTGGTCCTGCTGGTGGTGACGGCCATCGACCTGAAGAACGGGGCGCAGCCCGACTGGAAGCACGGGCTCGCCGCGGTCTACATCGGTTTCACGGTGGGGCTCGGCCACTCCACGATCCGCTGGGCCGACGCCCGGGTCGCCCACCGCTTCGCGGGCGGCCCGCCGCCGGTGAAGCCGCCGAAGTACGGCATGGCGCGCGCCGCGCACGAGTGGCGGGTCGCCGGACGCTGGACGGTGGCGGCGGTGACCGCGCTGGCGCTGCTCCAGGCGGCCGCCTGGTACGTGGGCGGGGACGGCGACGTCTCCTCGCTGCGGGCGTGGCAGCAGAAGATGCTGTGGGTCATCGGGATCAACCTGGTCATCGCCGTGGGCTACACGGTGTTCCCGAAGCAGGAGCCGAGGGCTTCTGGCTGACACCGGACGGGCCCGTCACGGGGGTACGGGCCCGTCCGGACCACCCCCCGCTACCGCTCGCCGCCCGGCACCCACAGCACGTCCCCGACCTCCTTGTTCGCCGTCCTCGCGAGGATGAACAGCAGGTCGGAGAGGCGGTTGAGGTACGTGGCGGTCAGCGCGTTCATCACGTCTCCGTGCACCTCCAGTGCCGCCCAGGTGGACCGCTCCGCGCGCCGGACCACCGTGCACGCCTGGTGCAGCAGCGCCGCCCCGGGCGTTCCGCCCGGCAGGATGAAGCTGCGCAGCTTCTCCAGCTCCGCCAGGAAGCGGTCGCAGTCCGCCTCCAGCTTGTCGACGTAGCTCTGCTCCACCCGCAGCGGCGGGTACTTCGGATCCTCGACGACCGGGTTCGACAGATCGGCGCCCACGTCGAACAGGTCGTTCTGCACGCGGACGAGGACCTTCACGAGCTCCTCGGGAAGCTGCCCGAGCGCGATCGCGGTCCCGATGACCGCGTTGGCCTCGTTGGTGTCGGCGTAGGCGGAGATCCGCAGATCGGTCTTGGCGGTGCGGCTCATGTCGCCCAGAGCGGTGGTGCCCTGGTCGCCGGTGCGGGTGTAGATACGTGTCAGATTGACCATGCCGTCAGCGTAACTACGCCCGGCGCGCCGCCGGATGACCCGTGCCGGTGTGATGTCCGTCATGTGAGACGTGACGCGCATCTCTTCAGGGCCCCAGCGCCCCTCACGGGTACTAATCTCCGCCGGAGAGCATGTGAACAAGCGTTAAAGGCCGTGCAGGGACCAGCTGCAGAGGCGAACACGAAACCAAGGGGTGCAGACGTGGCCAGGAAGCTCGCCGTCATCGGAGCCGGACTCATGGGGTCCGGCATCGCGCAGGTCTCCGCCCAGGCGGGCTGGGACGTGGTGCTGCGCGACGTCACCGACGAGGCCCTGGCCCGCGGCCGCGGCGGCATCGAGGCGTCGTACGGCAAGTTCGTCTCCAAGGGCAAGCTGGACGCCGCGGACGCCGAGGCCGCGCTCGCCCGCATCACGACCACCACCGACCTCGACGCGGTCGCCGACGCGGACGTCGTCGTCGAGGCCGTCTTCGAGAAGCTGGAGGTCAAGCACGAGATCTTCCGCTCCCTCGACAAGATCGTCCGGGACGACGCGGTCCTCGCCTCCAACACCTCCGCCATCCCGATCACCAAGATCGCGGCCGTGACGGAGCGCCCCGAGCGCGTCGTCGGCGTGCACTTCTTCTCGCCGGTCCCGATGATGCAGCTCTGCGAGCTGGTGCGCGGTTACAAGACCAGCGACGAAACCCTCGCCACCGCACGGGAGTTCGCCGAGTCCGTCGGCAAGACCTGCATCGTCGTCAACCGCGACGTGGCCGGCTTCGTCACCACCCGGCTGATCTCGGCACTCGTCGTCGAGGCCGCCAAGCTGTACGAGTCGGGCGTCGCCTCGGCCGAGGACATCGACATCGCCTGCAAGCTCGGTTTCGGCCACGCCATGGGCCCGCTCGCCACCGCGGATCTGACCGGCGTGGACATCCTCCTGCACGCCACGGGCAACATCTACACCGAGTCGCAGGACGAGAAGTTCGCGGCCCCGGAGCTGATGCGCCGGATGGTGGACGCTGGTGACATCGGCCGCAAGAGCGGGCAGGGCTTCTACACGTACTGATCGTTTTCGTTCCTCCGGGGGCTGATCCGCCGTCGGTCAGCCCCGGAGGTCCGGGGAAGCAGCCCCGGGAACCGTGGACCCGATCCGGCCCTCGGTCACTCCACGGGGTGAATTCGGTATCGGTTCGCTTACAGACGGAAACTTCCCTGTCTCTGCCGGAGTCAGTTGTGGCAGAGACAGAACAGACAGACGAACCTTGCTACGGAGCATTCCAGGGGAGCGCATATGCACATCAGGGGCGACCACGCCGAACTGGTCGTCGGGGGCCGCCTCGACGTCCGAAGCGCGGCGGACGCCCGTACGGCCCTGCACTCCGCCCTCGACGACGGAGCCGGCGACCTGGTGCTCGACCTGACCGAGCTGGACTCCTGGGACGCCACCGGACTCGGCGTCATCATGGGCGCCCACCGGCGGGCCGGCCGAGCCGGGCGGCGGCTGGTGCTCCGCGGGGTGCCGCCGCAGATGCAGCGCCTCCTGGTGGCGACCCGGCTGCATCGCATTCTGGCCATCGAGGGCGGAATCGCCGCCGACTCGCTGCCCCGGGTGTAAGCGGGTCCGGCCGAGCGGCCCCCGCTCGCGCACCGCGGACGGACCACCGCATATCCGTACGGAACGCGCGCTTCGGGCGGTGCGGCCCCCCGACTGTGCGAAGACCCCGTGCGACGGTCTAGGGTTCGGCCGTCCGCCGATTGACGGGAACCCACCGGGCGGACACCGGACCAGCGGCGACCGCGGGGCGTGCGAGGCCGGGAGGGGCAATCGTGCGCGACGCGTCTGGGGGCTTTGTCGATGGACCCGACACACCGGGGACCGGAACAGTACGGCCGGGACAACGACGGACCCGGTACGGGCCCCGGGCCCAGGCGGCCGGTGCGCGGCCAGCTGACCCCCGACCCCGGACGGCCCACACCGCCGCAGGCCCGTGTCGTCCGGCTCATATCGGGCGACTGCCTCCTCACCGTCAACCCGGTCGACGGCAGCGAGATCGAGCTCTGCCCGCCGGGGGAGCGCCCCGGCCCGCCCGCCCGGCGCACCGAGGCGGGGCGGGCCGGCCGTGAACGCGCCGCCGCACCGCCCGTGCCCCCGGGCCCGCCCGCCCCGCAGCTGCCCCTCCTGGAGCGCGCGCGGGAGCGCGAGCGGCTGGTGCGCCTGCTCACCCAGGGCCGCTCGGTGCGGCTCACCGGACCGGGCGGCTCCGGCCGCACGGCGCTGCTGGACGCCGTCGCGGCCGACTGCGCCGACCTCGCCCCCGACGGCGTCGTACGCCTCAGCGGCCACAAGCGCACCGCCACCGACCTGCTGTACGCCCTCTTCGACGCGGTCCACGACGCACCCGAGCACCGCCCCGACCGGGACCAGCTGCTCGACGCGGTCCGCCGCATCGGCGCCGTCGTGCTCCTGGACGACCTGGAGTTCGGCGGTGCCGCGCTGGAGGAACTGCTCGACGCGACCCCGGAGTGCGCCTTCCTGTTCGCGACGGTGCCCGATGTCGCCGCGCCCACCACGGACTCCCAGCTCGAGGAGGTCTTCCTCGCGGGCCTCGGCCGCGGAGCCGTGACCGAGCTGCTGGAGCGGGCCGTCGAGCGCCCGCTCAGCGAGGAGGAGCGGAACTGGGCGGGCGACCTTTGGTTCGAGTCCGAGGGGCTGCCGCTGCGCTTCGTCCAGGCGGCGGCCCTGCTGCGCCAGCGCGACCTGCTGCGCGCGCAGTCCGACGCGTACGACGAGGACGGTCCGGCGGCGGACCTCCCGTTCGGGTACGACCCGGACGTCGACGGCGCCCACATCCCGCTGCCCAGCCTCGGGGACGGCGCCGCCCCGGCCGCCCTGCTCGCCTCCCGGCTCAGCGAGGCCGCCCGCGACACCCTGCGCTTCGCGGTCGCGCTCGGCGGCGAGGTGCCGCACCAGGCGCATCTCCCGGCACTCGTCGGGGACACCCACGCGGACGCCGCGCTCGGCGAGCTGGCCGGCTGCGGGCTGCTCTCCCCGGCCGGAACCCGCTACCGGCTGGCAGCCGGGGTGATGACCCAGCTGGAGGCCGCCGGATACGGCGAGGACGCCACCGAGCGGGCCCGGACCGCGGCCCAGCACTACGCCTGGTGGGCCGGGCACCCCTCGGTCACCCCCGAGCGGGTGACGGCCGAGGGTGACGCGGTCCTCGCGGCGATGGCCCAGCTGGTGCCCGGCGACGGTGCCGGACAGACCAGCGTGGCCGTGCTGCTGGCCCGCAGCGCCGCCCCGGCCTTCGCGGCGGGCCTGCACTGGGGCGCCTGGGAACGGGCGCTGCGGATCGGGCAGGAGGCGGCCAGGATCGCCGGGGAGGTCGCCGAGGAGGCGTACTTCCACCACGAGCTGGGCGTGCTCGCGCTCCTCACCGGGAACCCGGACCGGGCCAGGGCCGAGCTGGAGACCTCGATCGGCATGCGCGGGGCGCTCGCCGACAAGTCCGGCGCGGTCGCCGGGCGGCGGGCCCTCGCCCTGGTCGCGGACCGCATCGGCGGCCCGCTGCCGGTGATCCTCACGCCGCCGGAGGGGGAGCTGCCGGCCGACGTCACGGCCCCGCTGCCCGCCGTGGCACCCCGCCCCGGCGAGCCCACCACCCGCGTGACGCCCGTCGTGGCACAGACGCCGTCCGGGCCGTACGCGACCACCGGGGCCCTGCCCCGGCAGCACGCCCCCAAGGCCCCGGCCAGGGCCGCCGAGGGCCGCTTCGCGCTGCTCGCCGGGGCCCGCCGGAATCTGGTCGCCACCGTCGCGGGCATCCTGCTCACCGGGGTGCTCGGCACCGTGGTGGCCCTCGGGCTGACCTCCGGCGACGACGACGTCCAGGGCAACCAGGACGTCACGACGGAGCAGACGCAGAGCCAGGAGGAGGGCGAGGAGGAGACCCCGGCCGACGGCCCGGCGGACGGCTCCACGCCCGGCGGCCCGTCGTCCGACGGCGACGTGACGCCCGGCCCGTCCGGCAGCGGCACCACGCCGAGCGGCAGCACCGGCCCGTCCACCGACCCCACCGGACCGAGCGACAGCCCGTCGTCGGACACCCCCTCCAGCACCGGGCCGTCCTCGCACAAGCCGTCCGGTTCGCAGAGCACGACGAAGTCGCCCTCGCCGCCGAAGTCGCCCAGCCCGACCCCCACGGAGCCGGAGACCGACTCCCCGACCCCCACCGACACGGCCACCGAGCCCGACCCGTCCTCGCCGGACACCTCGGACTCGGCGAGCGGGCCCTCCTCGGCGTCGGCGTCGGCGGGCGCGGAGGGCGAACCGGGGATCGCCTAGGCGGGCACGGCGTACGGGCGGAGGACCATCAGCGAGTCCTCCTCGGCCGCCACCATGGCGAAGGGGAACCGGTCGAGTTCCAGGCAGAGGGCGACGTCGTCCGGGTGCGTGCCCCGGCGCACGCCCTCCGTCAGCTCGGCGGCGGCACGCGATGCGGCGGCGCGGCGGAGGTACCCGGCCGGATCCGTCGCGGCCCCGGCGGCCCTGCGGGCGATGTACCGGGCGCAGGCCAGGTCCTCGTCGGCCCGCCCGTCCTCGCCCGTGACCACGTACGTGACGCCGTCGTGGCCGCCCTCCCGCAGCACCCGGGCCGTCGCCTCGGCGACCACGAAGCCGGCGCACAGCACCAGTGACGCGTCCTTCACCGCGAGGGCGCCGACCGTCCCCGCCGTGGTCTTCTGCACGACGGTCCGCCCGCCGAGGTCGGCGGAGCGCAGCCGCCCGGGGGAGTTGACCAGGTCGAAGCCGGGCGCGGGCGGGCCGTCCTTGAGCGCCGCCCAGTCCGGGTGGCGGGCCTTGAGCGCCAGGGCCTCGTCCAGGGAGCCGGCGAGCACGATCCTCGCGGCCCCCCGGGCGAAGGCCCAGGCGGCCACCGTGTACGCGCGCATGACGTCGACGACGACGGCCACGGACGGGGCTTCGGTCAGTTCGGGTATGCCGAGGAAACGGGAGTCCATCCGGGCATGATGAACCACGCCCGCCCCGGGCGGGGCGGGCGTGGTCCGTGCCGGAGGTCCCAGGGGGTCAGAACAGGCGCAGCTTGTCGTCCTCGATGCCGCGCAGCGCGTCGTAGTCGAGCACGACGCAGCCGATCCCGCGGTCGGTCGCCAGCACCCGCGCCTGCGGCTTGATCTCCTGCGCCGCGAAGATGCCCCGCACCGGGGCGAGATGGGGATCGCGGTTGAGCAGCTCCAGGTAGCGGGTCAGCTGCTCGACGCCGTCGATGTCGCCGCGACGCTTCAGCTCCACCGCGACGGTCCGGCCGTCGGCGTCCCGGCACAGGATGTCGACGGGGCCGATGGCGGTGAAGTACTCCCGGCGGATCAGGGTGTAGCCCTCGCCGAGGGTGTCGATCCGGTCGGCGAGCAGCTCCTGGAGGTGTGCCTCGACGCCGTCCTTGATGAGGCCCGGGTCCACGCCCAGTTCGTGGGACGTGTCGTGGAGGATCTCCTCCATCGTGATGATCAGTTTCTCGCCCGCCTTGTTCACCACGGTCCAGACACCCGCGCTGTCGCCGGTGCCTTCCTTGAGGGTGCAGGGAGGTGACATCCAGTTGAGTGGTTTGTACGCCCTGTCGTCGGCGTGGATCGACACGCTCCCGTCGGCCTTCACGAGGATCAGGCGGGGAGCGGAGGGCAGGTGGGCCGTGAGCCGGCCGGCGTAGTCCACGGAACAGCGGGCGATGACGAGACGCATGGTCGGCAACGCTACTCGACGACAGGGGTTCCACGCGATTCTCCCCCGTCACGCCCGTCCCCCCGGTCACTGTCGTGCGGCACGGTTCGGGCTTGCCCCTCTTTGCGTGTCTTCGTTATTGGCCGGTTGTGTTCCCAATCTCCTGGTGCGGGCCGGACTGCACCCTTACCGTGGATGCAGGAGGTCGTCGTGCGTGTACGGTGCGTCGCCGCTCTCCGTCCCAGCCCGTAAGGCCCCGGCCCGGTGCCGGGGTCGCGAGAGGAGAACCCCATGTCGCTCGACGTCTCACCGGCGCTGTTGGAACAGGCCGAGCGAGGCGAGGTCGACGAAGCAGAATTCGTCGACTGCGTCCGGACCTCCCTGCCCTACGCATGGGAGATGATCAGTTCGTTGGTGGCTCAGCTGAAGGTGGACGGCGGCGAGTTCGCCGACAACCAGACGCCGCCGCCCAACGAGCAGGCGCGTGGCCAGCTGCTGCGCGCCCTTGCGAGCGACGCGATCCGCGGTGCGCTCCAGCGGCACTTCGGAGTGCGTCTGGCATTCCAGAACTGCCACCGCGTGGCGGTGTTCCCGCTGGACGCCTCGGCCGACGAGCGGCTGGCCCGATTCACCTCGGTGCGGGGCCAGTTGCTCAACCAGTCGCCGGAGCTGCGGGACTGCTGACCGCGGCTGCCGTTCCGGGCCGCGGTGGCGCGTCCGCTTCCGGGGCGGCAGCTCCGCACCTCCGGCGAATCGTCGGCCCCGGGGGAGGGGCCCGTGCCTCCGGGGTGTGTCAGGTGAGCAGCGGGAGCACTTCCGTGCCCAGCCGTGCCACGTTCTCCTCCGTGCCCGCCAGGTCTCCCGAGCCCTCCGCCAGCAGCGCGAAGCGGGTGATGCCGGTGCGCTCGGAGGTGGCGGCGAGCCGGTCGGCGGCGAGCCGCGGCGGACCCACCGGATGCAGGCCGCACAGCAGCTCCGTGTACGCGACGGGGTCGCGCATCACCCGGTGCCGGCCGTCGACCGTCACATGGGCGCCCAACCCCTGGCGCAGCCAGCCCGGCATCGCCTTCACCAGCGTCTCCACCGCGTCCTCGGCGCGGTCGGCGATCTGGGCGACCCCGGCGGAGACGTGTCCGGGCGACCGGACGCGCTCCGGCGGATGGCCCGCCGCGAGCGCGGCGGAGCGCCACAGCGCGACCATGTCCGCCTTCTCCTGGTCCCCGCAGTGCATCCCGAGCAGCATCGGCAGCCCCCGCTCGGCGGCGAGCCGCACCGTGCCCGGCGAGGTGCACGCGACGACCACCTCGGGGCCGGGGGCACCCTCCCCGTCGTCGTCGAGCAGCTCGTCGGCGCGGGGGACCACGGCGACCTCGCGGAAGGCGTACCGCTCGCCGCGCCCGGCCACCCGGGGCTCGCGCAGCCAGTCCAGCAGCAGCTCCAGGGATTCCGGGAAGCCCTTCTCGTACGCCTCCAGGCCGCCGCCGAACACCTCCAGGTCCACCCAGGGGCCGCCCCGGCCGATGCCGAGGCTGAACCGGCCGCCGCTGGTGAGGTGGAGCAGCGCGGCCTGCTCGCCGAGCGCCACCGGATGCTGGGTCGGCAGCACGCTCACCGCCGTACCCACCCGGATTCTGCGGGTGCGGCCGAGCAGCAGCCCGGCCAGCGTGACGGCGGACGGGCAGGCCCCGTACGGCACGAAGTGATGCTCCGCCAGCCAGACCGAGTCGAGCCCGGACTCCTCCGCGATCTCGGCGGACCGGACCGCCCGGTGCAGCGCCTCCGCCGCCCCCTGCCCCGGAAACTGGGCGGCCAGTACGAACGTTCCCAAGCGCATCGCCAATTGCCTCCTTGTGGCCGACGCGGCTCTCCCCTGTAGAGCAACAACGTCCGACACGTGCCAAGGGCACGGGCCTGGGGCAAGTTGTTGCGATTTTCCGGTAACTCATCCCCTTCGGTGGGCCCGCCCGTGCGGTGCCGGGCCCCGGGTCCGCCGAATGGCCCTACGCTGGACGGGACCCCGTCCGGACTGCCCCGAGAGGTGTACACGTGTCCCCGCGCCGCAACCGCCCCCGAGGCGGCGAGAGTCCCCACGACAGCACCCCGGAGCCGGGGGGCCGGTACGGAGGCGGCGGGCGCGCCGAGGAGTGGCAGGGCGAGCAGTGGTCCGTCCGCCCGGTCAGCGGGGCGAGCGCGGCCGGGAAGCGCTACCGCTGCCCCGGCTGCGACCAGGAGATCCCGCCCGGCACCCCGCACCTGGTGGCCTGGTCCGAGTACGCCGGGATCGACGACCGCAGGCACTGGCACAAGGCCTGCTGGAACGCGAAGGACCGCCGCACCACACAGGTGCAGCGGTCCAGGAACGCGCCTCGCCACTGAGCCCGGTTCACACGTCCCGGCGGTCCAGCGAGAGGTACGCGGAGAACAGCGCCACGGCCGAGAGGCCCACCATGATCAGGACCGAGCCCCAGCCGGACGGCCCGGAGTCGGCGGGCGCGGTGTCGTACAGGACGCTGAGCTGGCTGGGGATCGAGTACTCGAAGAGCCACATCCGCAGGTCCTCGAGCGACTGCGACATCATGAACATGGCCAGTACCAGCGGCAGCAGCACCACACCGATCATGATCGTGATCGCTCCGGCGGAGTGCCGGACGAGAGCGCCGACCGCGAGCGAGAGCAGCCCCAGCGTCGCGACGTACAGACCGACCCCGACGGTCGCGTTCAGCCACGCGGAGCCGTCGGCGGATTCGCCGCCGATGATCGCGACCTGCAGCATCGCGACCACCGCGGCCGTCACGGTCGTGATCGTGAAGGTCAGCAGGAAGAAGACGATCGCCTTCGCGGTGAGCACCCGGGCGCGGCTGGGGCAGGCCGTCAGCGTCGTACGGATCATGCCCGTGCCGTACTCCGACGAGATGGTCAGCACCCCGAGCGTGATCACGCAGATCGAGCCCAGCAGCACCCCGAAGAAGCCGAAGCTGAGTACCGGGGTCGTGCCGATGTCGGAGTCGGTGGCGTCGACCGCGATGGCGGCCAGCACCCCGATCCCGACCAGCAGCACGATCATCACGCCGAGCGTCCACATCGTGGAGCGCACCGAGCGGATCTTGGTCCACTCGGAGGCGATCGCGTCGCCGAGGGTGGCCGCGCGCACCGGGATCGGCGAGGTGTACGCGTACTGCGGGGCGGCCCCCGGCACCGGCTGCGGGGCGTACTGCGGGGACGGTGCCTGCGGGGTCGGCGGCGTGGTCATCGGGTGTCCTCGCTGGTGTCGTGCTTGGTCAGGTCTGCGGTGGCCGTGGCGGGCCCGGGCAGGGGCGCCGTGTACGGGTTCTGGCCGGGCGGCGGCGGGGCGTACCAGTTCTGCTGCGGCGCCTCGGGGGCCGGCGGCTGCCCGTACTCCGGCTGCCCGTGACCGGGCACGCCGTGGCCGTGCTCCGGCGGCGGCTGGAGACCGGCCTTCTGGTCCGTCGTCGAGCGGTAGTCGACGACGGACTGGGTCATCCGCATGTACGCCTCCTCCAGCGAGGCCTGGTGCGGCGAGAGCTCCCACAGCCGGACGTCCGCCTCGTGCGCCACGTCGCTGATCCGCGGCAGCGGCAGCCCGGTGACCCGCAGCCCGCCGTCCGGCTCGGACAGCACCTGCCCGCCCGCCTCGATGAGCGAGGCGCTGAGCTTCTCGCGCCCCTCGGCCGGGCTGTCGGCGACCCGGACCCGGGCGAAGTCGGCGGAGTTCGCGGAGATGAACTCGTTGACGTCCATGTCGGCGAGGAGCTGACCCCGGCCGATCACGATCAGATGGTCGGCGGTGAGCGCCATCTCGCTCATCAGATGGCTGGAGACGAAGACCGTGCGGCCCTCGGCGGCCAGCATCTTCATCAGATTGCGGACCCAGAGGATGCCCTCGGGGTCCAGCCCGTTGACCGGCTCGTCGAAGAGCAGCACCTGCGGGTCGCCGAGCAGCGCCGCCGCGATCCCGAGCCGCTGCCCCATGCCGAGCGAGAAGCCGTTGGACCGCTTGCGCGCCACGTCCTGGAGCCCGACGACACCGAGCACCTCGTCGACCCGGGCGGCCGGGATACCGGCGAGCTGGGCGAGCGAGAGCAGGTGGTTACGGGCGCTGCGCCCGCCGTGCACCGCCTTCGCGTCCAGCAGCGCACCCACCTGGCGCGGCGCGTTCGGCAGGCTGCGGTACGGGTGGCCGCCGATCGTCACGCTGCCCGACGTCGGCTGGTCCAGGCCGAGGATCATGCGCATGGTGGTGGACTTGCCGGACCCGTTGGGACCGAGGAATCCGGTGACGGCACCCGGCCGCACCTGGAAGGAAAGGTTGTGCACGGCCGTCTTGGCGCCATAGCGCTTCGTCAGGCCGACTGCCTCGATCATGCTTCAGCCCCATCGACTCAAACTCTGTCGTCGGGGCCCCGGCCGAGCGGCCGCACGCCCCCGTAAGAGTTAGGAGGATATCCAGGCGCTGACGGTTCCGGCCAAGCCGTTACGGACGTGCATCGTTCCGGGGACGGCCCCGGGCCCCCCGCTCCCGCGGCCTCCCGCGCCTCAGGCGTCCCGCTTGCGCAGCACCAGATAGCCGCCGACCAGCGCGGCCGCGACCCAGGCGAGCAGAATGCCGAACCCGCCCCACGGCCCGTACGGGGCAGGGCCGCTGCCCATGGCCTCGGGAACCACCTGCATGATCTTGGACCCCGCCTGGTCCGGGAAGTACTGGGCGACCTTCTTCGCCCCCGGGACCACCGAGAGGATCTGGGACACCAGGAAGAAGAACGGCATCAGGATGCCCAGGGACAGCATCGAGCTGCGCAGCATCGTCGCCACGCCCATGGAGAAGATCCCGATCAGGCCCATGTAGAGGCCGCCGCCGATCACCGCGCGCAGCACATGCTCCGCGCCGATGGTCGTGTGGTGCTCACCGAGCAGCGCCTGCCCGAGGAAGAACGAGACGAAGCTGGTCGCCACCCCCACCACCAGGGCCAGCACCCCGGCCACCGCGACCTTGCTGAACAGGAACGCGCCGCGCCTCGGCACGGCCGCCAGCGAGGTGCGGATCATGCCCGAGCTGTACTCCGTACCGACCACCAGCACACCGAAGACGACCATGGCGAGCTGGCCGAGGGTCATTCCGGAGAAGCTGATCAGGGTCGGGTCGAAGGTGGCCCGCTCCATCTCCGGGAGGTCCCGGAACTGGGCATTCATCAGCGCGCAGAGCGCCGCGCTCATCGCGACGGTGACGACGAACGCCGAGATCAGCGTCCAGACGGTCGAGGAGACCGTACGGATCTTGGTCCACTCGGAGGTCAGGACCGCGGGTACCGATGCCATCGTCGTCACGCCTCCTTGCCGTCGCCGGCCGGGCTGTCGCCGGTCCGCGCGTTCCACTGGTCGCCCCACCGCGGGCCCGCCGGCGGTGGCGCCATGGCATGGTCGGAGTGCGCGTGGTACTCCACCGAACCCGCCGTCATCTGCATGAACGCGTCCTCCAGCGAGGCCCGCTGGCCGCTCAGCTCGTGCAGCGTGATCCGGTGCAGCGCCGCGAGCTCGCCCAGCGCCTCGGTCGTCGCGCCGTCGACCTCCAGCATGCCGCCGCTCGTCTCGACCACGACCAGCCCCTCCCCGTGCAGTACGTCGCGCAGCCGCTCCGGCTGCGGCGAGCGCAGCCGCACATAGCTGCGGGAGTTCTGGTGGATGAAGTCGGCCATCGACGTGTCCGCGAGCAGCCTGCCCTGGCCGATCACGATCAAGTGGTCGGCGGTGAGGGCCATTTCGCTCATCAGATGGCTGGAGACGAAGATCGTCCGGCCCTCGGCGGCGAGCGCCTTCATCAGGTTGCGGATCCAGTGGATGCCCTCGGGGTCCAGCCCGTTGACCGGCTCGTCGAAGAGCAGCACCCGCGGGTCGCCGAGCAGTGCCGCCGCGATCCCGAGCCGCTGGCCCATGCCGAGCGAGAAGCCCTTCGACTTCTTCTTCGCCACCGCCGTCAGCCCCACGGTGTCCAGCACCTCCGCGACCCGGCTCTCCGGGATGCGGTTGCTCTGTGCGAGGCAGAGCAGGTTGTTGTACGCGCTGCGCCCGCCGTGCATCGACTTGGCGTCCAGCAGCGCCCCGATGTGCTTCAGCGGCTCGTCGAGCTGGTGGTAGGGCCTGCCGTCGATCCGCACCGAACCGCTGGTCGGATTGTCGAGGTCGAGCATCATCCGCATCGTCGTGGACTTGCCCGCCCCGTTGGGGCCCAGAAAACCCGTCACCATTCCGGGCTTCACCCGGAAGGACAGCCGGTCGACGGCGACCTTGGCACCGAAGCGCTTGGTGAGTCCATCCAGCTCGATCATGCGTTCACGCTAGAACGGCCGCGCGCCCGGCGCCACCACACGGGCGGAACCGGGCGCGCGGACGGCGTCCTGCTACGGGGTCAGCGGCCCTGCTGGGCCGGGACGCCGCGGGTGACCGGCTCGTCGTCGACGGGCGCGCCGGCGGCGGCGACCGCGGCACCGGTCAGCGTGGCCAGCATCTCGCGGACGTTGGTCAGCTGCGCGTTGATCGAGTCGCGGCGGTTGGTGAGCGCCGCCAGCTCGCGCTCCGATTCGCTGCGGATGCGGTCGGCCTTGGCGTTCGCGTCGGCCACGATGTCCTCGGACTGGCGCTGCGCGGTCTCCACCGTCTGGCGGGCCCGGCGCTCGGCGTCCGTACGGAGCTTCTCGGCCTCCAGACGGAGCTGCTCGGCGCGGTGCTCGATCTCGGCGAGGCGCTTCTCGGCCTTGGCCTGACGGGACGCGAGGTCGCGCTCCGACTGGTCGCGGCGCTTGGCCAGGTTGGTCTCGAAGTCCGCGGCGGCCTGGGCGGCCTTGGCGCGGGTCTCCTCGAAGAGGGCGTCCGCCTCCTCGCGCTTCTGCGAGGCGTCCTTCTGCGCCTCGGCGCGCAGCGAGCTCGCCTCACCCTTGGCCTTCTCGACGATCCGGACGCCCTCGTCCTCCGCCTTCGCCTTGCGCTCGGAGGCGAAGGTCTCGGCGTCGTTGCGCACCTGCTGGGCGGCGGACTCGGCGAGCTCGCGGTGCTGCTCGGCGCCGCGGCGGGCCTCCTCACGCAGGTCCTTCGCCTCCTCCTCGGCCAGCCGGAGGATCTTCTCGACACGGGCACCGAGACCGGCGTACGACGGCTCCGCGTCGCTCACCTGGGCCTGGGCGTTCTGCGTTTCGAGGTGGAGTTCCTCGATGCGCTTCTCCAGAGACGTGATGCGGGTCAGGGCACTATCACGGTCGGCGACGAGCTTGGTAATGCGGTCATCCACCTGACCGCGGTCGTATCCACGTCGCACGAGTTCGAAGCCGAAGGGGGAGGAAGGGTCGCTCATGGGGTTCCTGTCGGATGAGACCGGTGAGGTGTTATAAGGGGAATCCTAGGGGCCGAAGCGGCGTGTCATCGAGCGGATGCCTTTTTGATCTGGAGAATGACACCTCTTTTGAGTGGCCGCCCCGCACAACCCTTGCCACCCGGAGGGCGGAATGGTCCAGCCGGGCGCGCGGGAACGGCCCCGAGGGGTGTCCCGCAATCCGTGGCCGGCGCACGACGACGGCCACGGCACCTCGCCGCGGTGCCGGAACGCCCGGACGCGCCCGGCATCCGGACGTCCCTCCGCCCTGCGACGCACCGCGTCCGACGCCGCGCGCCAGTCCACCGGGGGTTACGGGACACCGCTCAGCTCTCCGAGGACTTTCCACCCGACCGAGTGCCGGAACCGGCCCCGGCCTTGACTCCGCCGGAGGAACCGCCCGCTCCCTTGCCGCCGCCCGCCGGGGTCTCGAAGGACTCCAGGGCCTCCAGCACGTCCTGCACACGGGAGATCTCGGTGTTGATGTCCTCGCGGCGGCGCACCAGCAGATCGAGCTCGCGCTTGCCCTCGTCGACCGTCCGCTTCGCCTCGGCCTCGGCGTCGGCGCGCAGCTTCTCGGCCTCGCGGACCAGCGTGGCCTTCTTCTGCTCGGCCTCCTTCAGCAGCGACTCGGCCCGCTTCACCGCGGCGATCCGGACCTTGCTCGCCTCCGAGTTGGCGTCCGCCAGCAGCTCCTTCGCCTTGGTCTCCGCCTCCTCGCGCTGCTCCGTCGCCGCCTTCATCAGGTTGTCGACGCGCTCGCCCGCCGTCTTCATCTGCTCGGCGGTCTCCCGCCGGGCCCGGTCGTGCAGCTCCTCGATCTCGCCCTCCAGGCGGGCCCGCAGCTCCTCGGCCCGTTCCCGGATCGCCGTGGAGTCCCGGCGCGCGCCGACCAGCAGCTCGTCCGCGTCCGTACGGGCCCGCTCCACCAGGGTGTTGCCCTCGACGGTCGCCTCCGACGTGATCCGCACGGCCTCCTTGCGGGCCGCGCCGACCATCGTGTCGGACTGCTCCTCGGCCTCGGTGGCGACGCGCAGCGCCTCCTCGCGGGCCTTCTCGATGAGCTGGTCGGCCTGCTCCGCCGCGTCGGCCCGGCGCTTCGCCGCGGCCTCCCGCGCCTCGTCGAGCAGCCGGTCCGCCTCCTCGCGGGCCTCGGTGCGCAACTGCTCGGTCGCCGCCTCCGCCTCGGCACGGACCCGCTCCGTCTCCTCGCGGGTACGGGCCGCGTGCTCCTGGGCCGAGCCGACGGTGGCCGCCGCCTCCGCCCGCAGCCGCTCGGCCTCGTCCGCCGCCTCGCCCGACAGCGTGGCCGCCTGCTGCGTGGCCTCCCCGACCAGCGTGGCCGCCTGCGCGGTGGCCTCCTCGACGAGCCCGGCCGCCTTCGCCGTGGCCTCCTCGACGAGCCGGGTGGCCTCGCTCGTCGCCTCGCCGACCAGCCGGTCGGCCTGCGTCGCGGCGTCGGAACGCATCCGGTTGGCGTCCTCGCGGGCCTCGGCACGGCTCCGCGCGGCGTCCTGCTCGGCCGACGCCAGGGCGTCGGACGCCTCGGTGCGCATCCGCTGGCTGTACTCGGCGGTGTCCGCCCGCAGCCGCTCGGCCTCGGCGATCGAATCCGCGACCGTCCGCTCGGCCAGCGCCTTCGCGGCCTCGGCCTCCTCCCGCGCCTCCTGACGGACCCGGGCCGCATCCTCCCCGGCCCGCTCCCGCTCGGCGTGCGCGTCGGTACGGACCCGGTCCGCCTCCTCCTGCGCCTCGGACTTCGTCCGCTCCGCGGCGTGCTCGGCCGCCGAACGCAGCCCGGCGATCTCCGCCTCGGCCTGCTCCTGGAGCCCGCTGACCGAATCCCGGACCTGCTGGGCGGTCTGCTCCGCAGCGGTGACCAGCTCGGTCGCCCGGGTGTCCGCCTCCTCGACCAGGCGCTGCGCCTCGGTCTGCGCCTCCTCGACCCGCTTGCGGGCCGAGGCCAGCAGCTCCTCGCTCTGCTCGCGGGCCCGCTCGCGCTCCTGGTTCGCCTCGGCACGCGCCGCGTCGAGGGTCTCCGAGGACTCCCGGCGGCGCCGGTTCGCCTCCTCCTGCGCGGCGTCCAGCGCCTCGGCGGCCTCGGTGCCCACCCGCTCCGCGGCGGCCGCGGCCTCCGCGCGCAGCCGGTCCGCCGCCTCCTGGGCCTCGGACTTGAGCCGCTCGGCCTCCGCCGCGGCCTCGGAACGCAGCCGTACGGCGACGGACTCGCCCTCCGCCCGCGCCTGCGAGGCGTCCGAAGCGGCCTCGTCACGCAGCCGCTCCGCCTCCGCCTCGGCCTGCTCGCGCAGCGCGCGGGCGCGCTCGGCCGCCTCGGCGCGCAGCCGCTCGGACTCCTCGCCGGTCTCCCGCCGTACCCGCTCCGCCTCGGCACGGGCGTCGGTGAGCGCCTGCTCGGCGGTGACGACCTTGGTCTCCGCCTCCTCGCGCAGCCGGGCCAGCTCCTCGGCCGCCTCCGACTGCCGGGCCGCGACCGCGCGCTCGGTCTCCTCGCGCAAGCGTGCCGCCGCCGTCTCGGCCGCGGTGGTGGTCGAGGAAGCCTGCTCCTCGGCCTCCGTGCGCAGCTCCTCGGCCTCGGCACGGGCCCGCTCCAGGGCCTCCTCGGCCTGCTTGCGCAGCGCGCCGGAGCGCTCGGCCGCCTCGGCGCGGACCCGCTCGCCCTCGGTGCTCGCGGTGGCGCGCAGCTCCTCCGCGTCCGCCTTCGCCTTGGCCAGCAGCTCCTCGGCGCTCTTCGCGCCCTCCTCGAGCTGCTGGACGGCCTCGCGGCGGGCCTCGCCGCGGATGCGCTCGCCCTCGGCGACCGCCTCGGAGCGCAGCTGCTCGGCCTCGCCGCGCAGCCGCCGCGCCTCCTCCTGGAGCTCGACCGTCTTGGCCCGGTACTCCTTGGTGTCGTCCTTGGCGGCGCCCTTGAGCTGGTCGGCCTGCTCGGCGGCCTCGCCGCGCAGCCGGTCCGCCTCGGCCTCGGCCTCGCGGCGGATGCGCTCGGCCTCCTCGCCCGCCGCGCGGGTGGTGGACCGTGCGTCCTCGGACGCCTTGGTCAGCACCTCCTCGGCGCTCCGGGCGGCCTTGGCGAGCTGGGCCGCGGCGTCCTCGGCGGCGGCGGTGCGGGCCTTCTCGGCGGCCTCGGACTTCAGCCGGTCCGCCTCGCCGCGGGCGTCGGCGAGCGCCTGCTCGGCCTCCGCCTTCAGCGTCTCGGCCTCCTTGGTGGCCTCGCCGACCAGCCGGGCGATCTCCGACCTGGCGGTACGGGTGCGCTGTTCGTTCTCCGACTCGGCGGCGGCCAGCCGCTTGGCCGCGGCGTCCTTCGCCTCGGAGGTGACCTTCTCGGCCGCCAGCCGGGCCTCGCGCAGCCGGGTCTCGGCCTCCTGCATGTGCTGCTCGGCCGCCCGGCCCAGCTCGGCGGTCCGCTGCCGGGTCTGCTCGGTCTCGGCCGACGTCGACGTACGCAGCTGCTCCGCGTGGCTGGTGGCCTCGCGGGCCTGGGCGGAGGCGGTGTCGAGGAGCCGCTCGGCCTCCTTGCGCGCGCGCAGCAGGATCGTCTCGGCCTCGGCACGGGCCGACTGCGCCTCGGAGCCGACCCGCTGGCGGGTCTCCTCCGCGAGCCGGGCCGCCTCGGCGCGGGCCGCGGCCACGGACTGCTCGGCCTCCGCCCGGGACTCCTCGAGCAGTCGGCGGGCCTGGGACTCCGTGCGGGCCCGCAGCTGCTCGGCCCAGGCGACGTTCTCGTTGACGTGCGACTCGACGGTCTGGCGGCGCTCGGCCAGCTCCTGGTCGAGCTGCTGGCGCCGCTGCACGGCCTCGTTGTGCAGCTCGGCCTGGAGCCGGGCCTGGTGCTCGGCGTGCTCCTGGAGGATGCGCTGCGTCTGCGCCCGCGCCTCGCGCAGCTCCCGCTCGGCGTCGGTCCGCAGCTGGTCCGCCTGGATCTGCGCGTTGCGGAGCATCTGCTCGGCCTGGTAGCCGAGGTCCGCGCCGTCGTACGCGGGACGGCTCGCGAGATTGCGCCGAGCCTCGTGCAGCTTGGCGCGCAAGACCTCGACCTGGTAGCCGAGATCCTCGGCGTGCTGGACGGCCTTCTCCCGGTCGGTCTTCAGCCGGTCCATCTCGGCCTCGAACCGCGAGAGATGGTCGTCTTCAGCTCGGTGGCTCTCCTGGCGTTCGTAGCCCCGCACTGCGCGGTCCCATCCTTCCCCGAGCTCTCAACTTCGTTCGAGCGGGGGAGACCCCAACCCTGGTCGCAACTCTCCGACGAGTACCGTTCACCGGTGAACGGCCCCCGGGGGAATGGTGACAGATCAGCGGCTGGGGACGCGGCGCGGCCCCGACCCGGCCCCGGCCCGGAACCGCCCACTCTACCGGGCCAGGTATCCGGAGGTCAGTGCTCCGCTGCGGACGTGACCAGTTCGGTGAGGACTCCGTGGCAGTCCTTGGGGTGCAGAAAGGTGATCCTGGAGCCCATCGAGCCGGTCCTGGGCTCGTCGTACAGCACCCGGACACCCTTGTTCCGGATCGCCTCGGAATCCCCGTCGACGTCCGCGGTCCCGAAGGCGATGTGGTGGACCCCCTCGCCGTTCTTCGCCAGCCACTTGCCCACGGCCGAGTCCTCCCGGGTCGGCTCCAGGAGCTGGAGGTAGGAAGCGCCCCCGTCCGACGTATCGTTGATCTTGAGCATGGCCTCCCGTACGCCCTGCTCCTCATTGATCTCCGAGTGGAAGACCTCGAACCCGTACGTCGAGCGGTAGAACTCGACGGTCCGGTCCAGGTCGAAACAGGCGATTCCGATGTGATCGATGCGCGTCAGCATGGAACCAGTGCAGCGCCGCACGCACGGTTACGCAACGTGCGCGCCGTCACACCCGCTGCCGGATGACGGGCGGGGGACCGCTCAGTACATTCGAGTAAACCCTCGTTCACTTCTCACCCAAGGGGCGCCCCTCATGTCTGGAACGACCGACACCACCTCAGTGATCGTCGCGGGCGCGCGGACGCCCATGGGCCGCCTTCTCGGCTCGCTGAAGAGCTTCTCCGGAGCCGACCTCGGAGGCATCGCCATCAAGGCGGCGCTGGACCGGGCCGGTATCGGCGGGGACCAGGTCGAGTACGTGATCATGGGCCAGGTGCTCCAGGCCGGCGCCGGCCAGATCCCGGCCCGTCAGGCCGCGGTCAAGGCGGGCATCCCGATGAACGTGCCCGCGCTCACCGTCAACAAGGTCTGCCTCTCCGGGCTCGACGCCATCGCCCTGGCCGACCAGCTGATCCGCGCCGGCGAGTTCGACGTGGTCGTCGCGGGCGGCCAGGAGTCCATGACCAACGCCCCGCACCTGCTCCCGAAGTCCCGCGAGGGCCACAAGTACGGCGCGATCGAGATGCTCGACTCCATGGCGTACGACGGTCTGACCGACGCCTACGAGAACATCCCGATGGGCGAGTCCACCGAGAAGCACAACACCCGCCTCGGGCTGACCCGCGCCGACCAGGACGAGATCGGCGCACTCTCGCACCAGCGGGCCGCCGCCGCCCAGAAGAACGGTGTCTTCGAGGCCGAGATCACCCCGGTCGAGATCCCGCAGCGCAAGGGCGACCCGGTCCTGTTCGCCAAGGACGAGGGCATCCGCCCGGAGACCACCGTGGAGTCCCTGGGCAGGCTGCGCCCGGCCTTCGCCAAGGACGGCACGATCACCGCGGGCACCTCCTCGCAGATCTCCGACGGCGCGGCCGCGGTCGTCGTCATGAGCAGGGCCAAGGCCGAGGAGCTGGGCCTGGACTGGATCGCCGAGATCGGCGCCCACGGCAACGTGGCCGGTCCGGACAACTCGCTCCAGTCGCAGCCGTCCAACGCGATCCTGCACGCCCTGAAGAAGGAGGGCCTGGAGGTCGCGGACCTGGACCTGATCGAGATCAACGAGGCCTTCGCGGCGGTCGCCGTCCAGTCCATGAAGGACCTCGGCGTCACCTCGGAGAAGGTCAACGTCAACGGCGGCGCCATCGCGCTCGGCCACCCGATCGGCATGTCCGGCGCCCGGGTCGTCCTGCACCTGGCGCTGGAGCTGAAGCGGCGCGGCGGCGGTGTCGGCGCGGCGGCCCTGTGCGGCGGCGGCGGCCAGGGCGACGCGCTGATCGTCCGCGTCCCGGGCAAGTAGCCAATAGCACGCAACGAGCGAACGGAGCGGTGATGGTGGACGTCCCCACCCTGGTCGAGCAGGCACGCGCGGGCCGGCCGAGGGCCGTGGCCCGGCTGATCTCCCTGGTGGAGGGGGCGTCCCCACAGCTGCGCGAGGTGATGGCGGCGCTGGCACCGCTGACCGGCAACGCGTACGTGGTCGGCCTGACCGGCTCGCCGGGCGTCGGGAAGTCGACCTCCACGTCGGCGCTGGTCTCGGCGTACCGGCGGGCCGGGAAGCGGGTCGGCGTCCTCGCCGTCGACCCCTCCTCACCGTTCTCCGGCGGGGCGCTGCTCGGCGACCGGGTCCGGATGTCGGAGCACGCCTCCGACCCGGGCGTCTACATCCGCTCCATGGCCACTCGCGGCCACCTCGGCGGGCTCGCCTGGTCGGCGCCGCAGGCGATCCGGGTGCTGGACGCGGCGGGCTGCGAGGTGATCCTGGTGGAGACGGTCGGGGTCGGCCAGTCGGAGGTGGAGATCGCCTCCCAGGCCGACACCTCCGTCGTCCTGCTGGCGCCCGGCATGGGCGACGGCATCCAGGCGGCGAAGGCCGGAATCCTGGAGATCGGCGACGTGTACGTGGTCAACAAGGCCGACCGGGACGGCGCGGACGCCACCGCCCGCGAGCTCAACCACATGCTGGGCCTCGGCGAGGCGCGCGGCCCCGGCGACTGGCGGCCGCCCATCGTCAAGACCGTCGCCGCCCGGGGCCAGGGCATCGACGAGGTCGTCGAGGCACTGGAGAAGCACCGGGCCTGGATGGAGGAGCACGGCGTGCTCGCCGAGCGGCGCCGGGCCCGCGCCGCCCGCGAGGTCGAGACCATCGCCGTCACCCGGCTCCGCGAGCGCATCGGCGACCTGCACGGCGACCGCCACCTCGGCGCGCTCGCCGAACGCATCGTGGCCGGCGGCCTCGACCCGTACGCCGCCGCCGACGAGCTGGTAGCCGGGCTCACCGCCGGGTCCTGACCTCCGGGCGCGCTGGACGCGGCCGACGGCGCCGAACGGCGGCGGGAGCCACCGCTCTCCGGTACCCGGGCGACCACCCGGTGCCGCACGACGCGGTCCGGGCCACCGGCACGGGTGACTCCCGCCTCCTGGCGCACCGGCGGCCACCGCGCCGTCCGGGACGAGCCGTGGACCGACCGTTCCGGGGAGCACGGACGGTACCCCGTCGGCTGCCGTCGCCGCCGATTCCTGTCCCGCGCTCGATGACCCGTGTCGCCGTCGCGCGTCGTCATCACGCCCAGCCGGGCCGGAGGCGATGCTCCGACGTGTGAGTCGCGGGCCCGTGCTCAGTCCTCGTCGCGGTCGTCGTGGTGGTCGCCGTTCGGGTCGTCGTGGTCGTCGTGCTTCCGGTCCTGGTGGTCGTCGTCCACCCGGTCGGCCGTCACCTTGCCGTCGGCCGCGTCGACCTTCAGCTCGTGCTCCTTGCCGTCCTCTGCCGTGACCTCGACCTCCCAGTGCTGCGCCCGGCCGTCGTGGTCGTGGTCCACCGAGGTCACCGTCCCGGGGCGGGCCTTCAGCGCGGTGTCGACGGCCGCGTCCAGGGTGACTCCGGCCGGTCCGGACGCCTTCGGGTCGTGGTCGCGGTCGTCGTCGTCGGCCTTGTCCTCGTCGGTGTGCTTGCCGAGCACCTTGCCGTTGCCGGCGTCCACCGTCACGTCGTGCCGGGCCTTGTCGGAGCCGTACACGTCGACCTCCCAGACGAGCCCGCCGTCCTCGTCGTCCAGCTCCGCCTCGGTGGCCGTGCCCGGGACCGCCTTCAGGGCCGCTGCCACCGCCTCCTTCACGTCCACCTTCGCGGCATGGCCGCTCGCCACGCTGCTCCTGACCTCGCTGTCGTGGTCGTTGTCGTCCGCGAAGGCGACCGAGGTGGCGGCTGTGCCGCCCGCGAGCACGGCGGCCGTGACGGCGGCGATGACGATCTTGCGCTTCATGGGGTTCCTCCTGATCGGGTGCGCCGGTTCTCGACGGGAACCACCCTGCCGGGGCGATGCTGAACGCAGCCTGAAGCCACCTGAAGCCGTCTTCAGCTCCGGTTTGCGAACCTATGGGGCATGCGCCTGTTGATCGTGGAGGACGAGAAGCGGCTCGCGACGGCCCTGGCCGCGGGACTCACCGCCGAGGGCTTCGCCGTGGACGTGGTCCACGACGGCCTCGAAGGGCTGCACCGGGCCGCCGGGGGCGGCTACGACCTGCTGGTCCTCGACATCATGCTGCCCGGGATGAACGGCTACCGGGTCTGCGCCGCCCTGCGCGCCGCCGGGGACGACACGCCGATCCTGGTGCTGACCGCGAAGGACGGCGAGTACGACGAGGCCGAGGGCCTGGACACCGGCGCCGACGACTACCTGACCAAGCCCTTCTCGTACGTCGTGCTGCTGGCCAGGATCAGGGCGCTGCTGCGGCGCCGCGGGGGCGGTTCCGGCTCTCCGGTGCTCACGGTCGGCGCCCTGCGGATGGACACCGCGGCCCGCCGCGTCCACCTCGACGACGCCGAGATCACCCTCACCGCCAAGGAGTTCGCGGTGCTGGAACAGCTCGCGCTGCGCCCCGGCGAGGTGGTGAGCAAGGCGGACATCCTGGAGCACGTCTGGGACTTCGCCTACGACGGCGACCCGAACATCGTCGAGGTGTACGTGAGCACCCTGCGGCGCAAGCTCGGCGCGGAGACCATCCGCACGGTGCGCGGCGCCGGATACCGCCTGGAGGCACGGTGAGATCCGTACGGGCCAGGGCCGCGCTCGGCGCCACCGCGGTGGTGGCGCTCGCCCTGGTCGGCGCCGGGATCGCCGTGCTGCTCGTGCTGCGCGCCCACCTCACCGGCCAGGCGGGGCTCCAGGCCGAGGTGGTGGCCCGGGAGGTGGCCGGGCAGCTGGCCCTCGGCGTGCCGTACGACGGCCTGGAGACGCGCGACGAGGAGGACCACCCGGTCCAGGTGACCGACGACGAGGGGCGGGTGGTCGCCGTCTCCAAGGACCTCCAGGCGATCACCGGCACCGGCACCGACCGTGTCACCCCCGTCCGTCCGCCGCTCACCGGCGGCTCCACGGGCTCCGGCGACGACCGCGATGACGACGACGGCTCCGCCGCCCCCGCCCCCGGCCGCGGCGAGGTCGACTCCGACGACGCGGACTTCGGCAACGGCACCGCCACCGTGGACGGCGAGCGCGCCGACTACCGCTTCGCCTCCGTCCGGGCCACCACCCCCGGCGGGGAGACCCTGACCGTCCACGCGGGCGCCCCGCTCGCCTCCGAGCAGCAGGCCGTGGGCACCGTGCGCGACTCGATGCTGGCCGGGCTGCCGGTGGTGCTGCTCGTCGTCGCCGGGGTGACCTGGCTGGTGACCCGGCGGGCGCTGCGCCCGGTCGAGGGCATCCGGCGGGAGATGGCCGCGATCACCGCCTCCGAGGACCTGGGCCGACGGGTGCCCGAGCCCGGCTCGGGCGACGAGATCGCCCGGCTGGCCCGGACCACCAACGAGACCCTGGCGGCCCTGGAGTCCTCGGTGGAGCGGCAGCGGCGCTTCGTCGCCGACGCCTCGCACGAGCTGCGCAGCCCGATCGCCTCCCTGCGCACCCAGCTGGAGGTGGCCGAGGCCCATCCGGAGCTGCTGGACCTGCCGGGCGCGGTCGCCGACACCGTACGGCTCCAGACGCTCGCCGCCGATCTGCTGCTGCTGGCCCGGCTGGACGCGGGGGAGCGGCCCGGCGGTACGCGGGTGGACCTGGGGCGGCTGGTGCGCGAGGAGGTGGCCCGGCGGACGGGGGACCGGATCGCGGTGACGGTATCGGTCCCCGAGGGGGAGCGGTTCGAAGTGACCGGTTCGCGCGGACAGCTGGCGCGGGTGCTCGGCAATCTGCTGGACAACGCGGAGCGCCACGCGCGCGGCGCGGTGACGGTCGAGGTGCGGGCGGCGGAGCGGGGCGGGGTGGCCGTGTCCGTCAGCGACGACGGGGCGGGGGTCCCGCCCGGTCAGCGGGAGCGGATCTTCGAGCGTTTCGTACGGCTCGACGACGCCCGCAGCCGGGACGAGGGCGGTGCGGGGCTGGGCCTGGCCATCGCCCGGGACGTCGCCGTCCGGCACGGCGGCGGGCTGACGGCCGGCGACGCGCCGGAGGGCGGCGCCCGCTTCGAGCTCCGGCTGCCCGGAGCCGGCTGAGGCCGCCCGCCGGGCCGTCAGATCCGGCCGCGCCGTCCCCGGAGGTGATCGGCGACCGGCGCCAGTGCCGCGTGCAGGTTCTCCAGCGCCTCCGGCGTCAGCAGGTCCATGAAGTGCTTGCGCACCGAGGCCACGTGGTGCGGTGCCACCCGGCGCATGGTCTCGGCGCCCTCCTCGGTGAGGACCGCGTACAGGCCCCGCCGGTCGGACTCGCAGTTCTCCCGGCGGACCAGCCCGGCGTTCTCCATGCGGGTGATCTGGTGCGAGAGCCTGCTCTTGGACTGGAGCGTCGCGGAAGCGAGGTCGCTCATCCGCATGCGCTGGTCGTCCGACTCCGAGAGGTTGACCAGGATCTCGTAGTCGTTGTTGGTCAGGCCGAACGGCTGGAGATCCTTCTCCAGCTGGTGCATCAGCAGTCTGCTGACGTCGAGGTGGGTGCGCCAGGCGCACTGCTCCGCGTCGTTCAGCCAGCGAGTGGCTGTCTCGGTCTCCATATATGGATTCTACCTAAGAAGTTGAAAGCTGGACGAAGTGGGAGTGTGACGGTCGGCACCGCCCGGGAACGGGTCCGGTCGCAAGGCTCGGACGTGCGGCGTCACACTCCGCAGACTACCGTTCACAGCCCGAAACGACGCTGGAGGTCCCCGAGCTGACCGGGCATGCGGGGGCCGGCGCCGGGTTGACTCCCGCGCCCCGGCACCCCGGCCTGATCCGGCACCGTCCCCGTCGGCTGCTCGGCCATCAGCATCTCCGTCGACTGGAGCAGCACCGTGCCCGCGCCGACGAACTCGAACTGGTGCTCCTCGCCCGAGGTGCCCCCGATCCCCGTCAGCGACCGCAGCCCGCCCAGCACCCCGGTCATGTACCCGTGGTCGTAGTGGTGGCACGGCGAGGGGCAGTCCGCCCAGCCCACCAGGGCCTGCGGATCGACCCGCAGCGGCGGCTCCATGAAGACCACGGGACCGTTGGAGGCGGCCACGAACTTCCCCGTACCGATCAGGGTCAGAAAACCCGGCACGATCGACTGCTTGAGTGCCAGGGACGGCTGGTAGGCGAGCAGGTTCCCGGACCGGATCGTCAGATTCCCGTCGTCCAGGTCGTACGAGTTCACGTCGAAGGCCCGGTCGGCGAGGAGCATCTTGCCGCTGCCCTCGGCCACCACCCAGTCGCTCGCGTGCAGCGGCGAGTGGAAGCTCGTACGGATCAGCCGCTCGAAGCGGCCGTGGCCGATGCCGTTGAAGTCGATCCGCCCGTAGTAGGCGATCATCTTGCCCTTCTGGAGGAACCACTGGCTCCCCTTGAGCTCCACGCAGAAGGTGTACGAGTTGACGTTGTCGTCGGACGGCAGCGTCATCGGGTCGAAGACCACGGGCGTGCTCACAGCTTCTCCTCCGAGGCCTGGACGTACACCGCGCCGCTCCCGCTCAGCTCCAGCTGGAACGCCTCGCCGGAGCCGCGCCCCACCATGTCGCGCCAGCCGAGCGCGGTCGACAGCTTGTTCCGTACGTCGCCGTGGTGCGCCACGTACGCCTGCGGGTCCACGTGCACCTCGCGGCCGGGCGTGATCGGCAGCTCGATCACCCCGCCGTGGGCCATCACCGCCACCGCGCCGTGCCCCTTGAGCGTGGTGGTGAACAGCCCCTGGCCGGTGACCTGGCCGCGCACCATGCCCATCACGCCGCCCTGCGACCCCATGAACATCGTCCCCTGCTGGAGCGACCCGTCGAAGGCGAGCAGCCGGTCGGCCTCCACGTACAGGGTGTCGCCGGACAGATCGATCACCTGGATGTGGTGGCCGCCGTGGCCGAACAGCACCGTGCCGCTGCCCTCGACCGTCATCAGCGGGGTCGCCTCGCCCGCCACCCGGCGGCCGATCATCGACATCACGCCGCCCTGGCCGCCCTGGATGTTCGGGGTGAACGACACCTCGCCGCGGTACGCGAGCATCGCGCCCCGCTGGCTGAACAGCTTCTGGCCGGGCACCACCGTCGCCTCGACCATCTTCGGGTTGATCTCGCGGAACGGCATCAGACATCGCCCCCGAGGGTGTTCCGCTCGCTCGGCTGGACGTAGACGACGCCCTCGCCCTCGAACCGCATCTGGAAGGCCTCCCCGGACCCCTCGCCGATCAGTGTCCGGAAGTTCACCCCGGACTGGAGGTGCTGCTGGAGACTGCCCTGGTGGGCGATGTAGGCGCCCGGGTCGACGAAGAGCGGGTACTGCGCCGAGACCCGCAGCGCCACCGCCGCGCCGTCCGACATGATCGCCACCTGCCCGGTGCCCTCGACGGTGGTGGTGAACAGGCCGTTGCCGCTCGCCCCGCCCCGCAGACCGGTGAAGGTGGTGCCGGTGCGCAGTCCGGCGTCGGTGCACAGCAGATTGCTGGCCTCGACGTACAGCTTGTCGTTGTGCAGCGAGACCAGGTTGATCTCGCTCGCCCGGTCCGCGAAATAGCAGGTGCCCTGGCCGGTCACCTGCATCACGGCCATCTGCTCGCCGGTCAGCCTGCGGGTCACCATGCCACGCAGGCCGTCGCCGCCGCCGGTCATCTTCTTGAACGTCATCCGGCCGTCGTAGGCGACCATCGAGCCGTTCTTCGCCTTGACGGCGTCGCCGGCCAGGTCGACGGCGAGCGTTCTGCTGCCTTGGAGTCGGAACATTGCCACGGGCCGACGTTAGCCGCAGGCGCCCGGCCGGAACAGGGTCCGTGGGCCCGGCGCCCGCCCCGAACCGCCCCTGATGCGTATCCGGTACAGGATCCGTACGCAACCGGGACGTACGGCCCCCACGGCACGTGAGCCGGTACACACCGCCCCGGGGGCGGGCAGCCGTCGCGACGGTGCCACAATGGGGCGAGCTTGTGCCTTGATTCACAAGCCGTCTTTCGCAAGCCGTCACCGTTCTCCCACCGAAGGTGCCCCCGTGGACGTCAAGACCGCTACCGCCCTGCACCGGCTGCGCCTCATCTCGGTTCCCGAGGCGCTCTCCTTCCCGGCCCTGATCATCTTCGGCTCGGTCCTCAGCCGGGTCTCGGACATCGACTTCCTGATGATGCCGCTCGGCATGCTGCACGGTGTGCTCTTCGTGATCTACGCCGTCCTGCTCATCGACGTCTGGTCGAAGACCAAGTGGCCGCTGAAGCGCATCGCGTTCTTCTTCCTGCTCGCGGTCCTGCCGTTCGGCGGGCTCTACGGCGACAAGGTGCTCAAGCGCTACGAGGCCGACGGTGTCATCGCGGCCCGCGCCCGCCGCGAGGGCGTGATCAGCGCATGATCGTCGCGTTCTCGGTCAGTCCGCTGGGTGTCGGCGAGGACGTGGGCGAGTACGTCGCCGACGCCGTCCGGGTCGTCCGGGAGTCCGGCCTGCCCAACCGCACGGACGCGATGTTCACCTCCGTCGAGGGCGAGTGGGACGAGGTGATGGACGTCGTCAAGCGGGCCGTCGCCGCCGTCGAGGCCCGTGCCGGACGGGTCTCGCTGGTCCTGAAGGCCGACATCCGCCCCGGCGTCACCGACGGGCTCACCTCGAAGGTCGAGACGGTCGAGCGGTACCTCGCGGACTGACGTCCCGTGCCCGAACCCCCTGACGAGCCCCCTTTGCCGGGGCTCGTCCCTTTTTGTGGCAGGTCCGATCGGGTGCTGTCAGGGTGATCCCGTCATATTCGGACCGAAGTTCGAGACAGAGCTGACCGCCATATGACCAGTGGGTAAGGTCGATGCCGTGCCGAAGCCGCTCAGTCTCCCCTTCGACCCCATCGCACGCGCCGACGAGCTCTGGCAGCAGCGCTGGGGGCCCGTGCCCTCGATGGGGGCGATCACCTCGATCATGCGCGCCCAGCAGATCCTGCTCGCCGAGGTCGACGCGGTCGTCAAGCCGTACGGGCTGACCTTCGCCCGCTACGAGGCGCTGGTGCTGCTCGCCTTCTCCAAGGCCGGTGAGCTGCCGATGTCCAAGATCGGCGAGCGGCTCATGGTGCACCCCACCTCGGTCACCAACACGGTGGACCGGCTCGTCCGCTCCGGCCTGGTCGACAAGCGTCCCAATCCCAACGACGGCCGCGGCACCCTCGCCTCCATCACCGACAAGGGCCGCGAGGTCGTCGAGGCGGCGACCGAGGACCTGGTCGCCATGGAGTTCGGCCTCGGGGTGTACGACGCCGAGGAGTGCGCGGAGATCTTCGCGCTGCTGCGCCCGCTGCGGGTGGCGGCGCACGATTTCGAGGAGGCGTAGGGGCCGGCCGGCGGGGCGGCGTAGCCGGGGAAACACGGGGCGTAGAACGGCGTTTCGAGAGACCGGCCCGCCGCAAGATCGCCCCGGGTGTCCGGTTAGGCTCGATGCCATGAAACGCAGTGTGCTGACCCGGTACCGGGTGATGGCCTACGTCACCGCCGTCATGTTGCTGGTGCTCTGCACCTGCATGGTCTTCAAGTACGGCTTCGACACCGGGGAGGGCCTGACGCTCGTCGTCTCCCAGATCCACGGGGTCCTCTACATCATCTACCTGATCTTCGCCTTCGACCTCGGCTCCAAGGCGAAGTGGCCGATGGGCAAGCTGCTCTGGGTGCTGATCTCCGGCACGATCCCGACGGCCGCGTTCTTCGTCGAGCGCAAGGTCGTCCGCGAGGTCGAGCCGCTGATCGCCGACGCCGCCCCGGCGACCGCCGGGGCCTGAACGGCGCGGGCCCCGGCCCGCACCGCCCGTACCACCCGAAACCGCCCCGCGCGAAGCGCCGGGCGGTTTCCCATCGACATTTAGTAGGACGTCCTAGTAAATTCGATCGTATGGACGCTGAAGCGATCGAGGAAGGCCGCCTCCGCTGGCAGGCCCGTTACGACAAGGCCCGCAAGCGTGACGCGGACTTCACCACGCTCTCCGGGGACCCGGTCGATCCCGTCTACGGCCCCCGCCCCGGGGACGCGTACGACGGGTTCGAGCGGATCGGCTGGCCCGGTGAGTACCCCTTCACGCGAGGACTCCACGCCACCGGCTACCGCGGCCGGACCTGGACCATCCGCCAGTTCGCCGGCTTCGGCAACGCCGAGCAGACCAACGAGCGGTACAAGATGATCCTGGCCGCGGGCGGCGGCGGCCTCAGCGTCGCCTTCGACATGCCCACGCTCATGGGCCGCGACTCCGACGACCTTCGCTCGCTCGGCGAGGTCGGCCACTGCGGCGTGGCCATCGACTCCGCCGCCGACATGGAGGTCCTCTTCAAGGACATCCCGCTCGGCGACGTCACCACGTCCATGACGATCAGCGGCCCGGCCGTCCCGGTCTTCTGCATGTACCTGGTCGCGGCCGAGCGCCAGGGCGTCGATCCGGCGGTGCTCAACGGCACGCTCCAGACCGACATCTTCAAGGAGTACATCGCGCAGAAGGAGTGGCTCTTCCAGCCCGAGCCCCATCTGCGCCTCATCGGTGACCTGATGGAGCACTGCGCCCGGGGCATCCCCGCGTACAAGCCGCTCTCGGTCTCCGGCTACCACATCCGCGAGGCCGGGGCGACGGCCGCGCAGGAGCTCGCGTACACCCTCGCCGACGGCTTCGGCTACGTGGAGCTCGGCCTCTCCCGCGGGCTCGACGTCGACACCTTCGCGCCCGGCCTCTCCTTCTTCTTCGACGCGCACCTCGACTTCTTCGAGGAGATCGCCAAATTCCGCGCCGCCCGCCGGATCTGGGCCCGCTGGATGAAGGAGACCTACGGGGCGAAGACCGACAAGGCCCAGTGGCTCCGCTTCCACACCCAGACCGCCGGGGTCTCGCTCACCGCCCAGCAGCCGTACAACAACGTCGTGCGCACGGCCGTGGAGGCCCTCTCCGCCGTCCTCGGCGGCACCAACTCGCTCCACACCAACGCCCTCGACGAGACCCTCGCGCTCCCCTCCGAGCAGGCCGCCGAGATCGCCCTGCGCACCCAGCAGGTGCTCATGGAGGAGACCGGCGTCGCCAACGTGGCCGACCCGCTGGGCGGCTCCTGGTACGTCGAGCAGCTCACCGACCGCATCGAGGCGGACGCCGAGAAGATCTTCGACCAGATCAAGGAGCGCGGCATCCGGGCCCACCCGGACGGGCAGCATCCCATCGGGCCCATCACCTCCGGCATCCTGCGCGGCATCGAGGACGGCTGGTTCACCGGCGAGATCGCCGAATCCGCCTTCCGGTACCAGCAGGCGCTGGAGAAGGGCGACAAGCGCGTCGTCGGCGTCAACGTCCACCACGGCTCGGTCACCGGCGACCTGGAGATCCTGCGGGTCAGCCACGAGGTCGAACGCGAGCAGGTCCGGGGCCTCGCCGGCCGCAAGGAGGCCCGCGACGACGCCCGGGTGAAGGCGGCCCTGGACGCCATGCTGACCGCCGCCCGCGACGGCTCCAACATGATCGCCCCGATGCTCGACGCGGTACGCGCCGAGGCCACCCTCGGGGAGATCTGCGGGGCACTGCGCGACGAGTGGGGCACCTACACCGAGCCGCCGGGCTTCTGACCCGCACGGCGGCCGCGGCCTTCGGGGTGCGGACGGACGCGGTACGACGGCCGCACCGCCCGCCCCGGCGGACCGCACCCCCGCCCCGCCCCCGGCGCGTAG
>NZ_JBHJQP010000032.1:0-51586 GCF_042262625.1 Streptomyces sp. NPDC056347
TCCCACACACCATCCACCCGGAACACAAACTGCTCCAGATACGCCGGAGAACCCGGCTCCGCAAGCGCATGGAACAACATCCCCGCCTGAAGCGGCGTCAACGGATACACATCCTCCACACCACGACCATCCCCCACCAACCGATCAACCTCCGCCTGCCCCAGACCCACCAACGGGAAGTCCGACGGAGTACAACCACCCGCCCCCTCACCCACACAATGCGCCACACACGCCACCAACTCAGCAGCAAACGCCTCCGCCAACCCCCGCACCACACCCTCACCATGCACATCCACCGAGTACGCCCAGGAGAACACCAGGCGGCCGTCGGCGAGGCCGGCAGTGACGTCGATCAGGCTGGTGCGGCGCTCGTCGGGGCTGTGCTCGCCACCGGGGTTGAGGGCGGCGGAGCGGAACCAGCCGGCGTCCGCGTCCCCGCCGTCGGCGGTCGCCATGTCCAGGCGCCCGAGGTAGTTGAAGGTGATCTGCGGGTCGCCGTGAGCGGGCGCGGCCAGGCCGCCGCCGAGATAACGCAGCGCACCGTAACCGACACCCCGATCGGGAACCGCCCGCAACTGCTCCTTGACCGCCTTCAGATCACGGCCCCACGCATCAACCCCACCCAACACGTCACCCGACAGCCCCAGAGCCACCGGATACACCGACGTGAACCAACCCACCGTCCGCGTCAGATCCACACCCGCGAACAACTCCTCACGACCATGCCCCTCCAACAACACCGGCACACGATCACGACCAGTCCACCCACGCAACACACGCGCCAACGCCGTCAACAACACATCATTCACCTGCGTCCGATACACCCCCGGCACCCGCTGCAACAGAGCCTCGGTGTCAGCAACCGACAGGGAGCCGGACACGGCCCGGACCGAGCCGACCGTGTTCTCGTCGTCGCGGCCGTCGGCGGTCCTCGGCGCGAGGTCGCGCGGCAGGGCGGGGTCCGTCCCGTCGAGGACGGAGGTCCAGTAGCCGAGCTGGTCGTCGAAGCCGCCGTCCGCGGTGTGCGCGGCGAGGGTGTCGGCCCACTGGCGCACCGAGGTCGTCTTGGGGCCGAGGTCCGGGGTGCCGCCGGCGGCGGCCTGCTCGTACGCCGTGCGCAGGTCGTCGAGGAGGATGCGCCAGGTCACGCCGTCGACGAGCAGGTGGTGGGCGACGACGAGGAGCCGCAGGTGCCGGTCCGTGCCGCAGGAGCCCGCGAGGAAGTGGACCAGGGGGCCCTGTTCCAGGTCGAGGTTCGCCTGGGCCTCGGCGGTCAGGGCCGCCCAGGCGGCGTCCTGGTCGGCGGCGGCGGTCAGGTCGTGCACCGTGAAGCAGCGGTCGGTGTCGGCGCTCTCCGCGATCGTGCCGGTCCAGCCGTTCGTGTCGTCGGCCCGGCGGGCGAAGGTGGAACGCAGCGCGTCGTGCTGGGCCAGAACCGCGGCGACGGCGCGGCGCAGGACGGCGAGGTCGGTGGCGGCCGGCAGCTCGAGGTCCATGGCCATGTTGAAGTGGCCCGGGGCGACGGTGTGGGAGTCGAAGAACCAGGAGCGGATCGGCGTGGTGCCGACCTCGCCGGACACCGTGCCCTGCTCGGCGGCGCCGCCGTCGGCCGTGGTGCCGGTGGCGTCCGCGTGGGCGGCGAGGGCGGCGACGGTCTGCCGGGTGAAGATGTCGCGGGACGTGAGGTCGAGACCGGCCTGGCGGGCGCGGGTGACGACCTGGATGCTCAGGATGGAGTCCCCGCCGAGCGCGAAGAAGTTGTCCTCCACACCGACCTGCTCGATGCGGAGCACGTCGGCCCAGATGCCGCAGAGCACCCGCTCGGTGTCGGTGCGGGCCTCGACGTGACCGGTGTCGGGCCCGGCGTCGGGAGCCGGTAGCGCGCGGCGGTCGACCTTGCCACTGGAGTTGACCGGCATGTGGTCGAGGACGACGAAAGCCGACGGCACCATGTACGCCGGCAGTTCGGCGGCCGTGTGGGCGCGCAGGGCCTTGATGTCCAGGGCCTGCGGGCGCGGGGCGGCGTCGTCGGGCGTCAGGCCCGTGCCCGCTGCGTCCCCGTCCGTCGCGGGCGTCACGTAGGCGACGATCCGCTGGGCTCCCGGGCGGTCCTCGCGGACCATGGCAGTGGCCTGACCGACCTGCGGCGAACGGGCCAGAACCGCCTCGATCTCACCCAGCTCGATCCGCAGACCACGCAACTTCACCTGATCATCCGCCCGGCCCTGATACACCAACTGCCCATCAGCCCGCCAGGAAACCAGATCCCCCGTCCGGTACAACCGCCCACCCGACCCGGACGAATCCGCCACAAAACGCTCAGCCGTCAACCCCGCCCTACCGTGATAACCACGCGCAAGACCCGGACCCGACACATACAACTCACCCACCACACCCACCGGCACCGGACGCAGCCAACCATCCAGAACCACCACCCGCGCATCCGCGACCGGCTCACCGATCGGCGGCACACCCACACCCACAACCCCAGCATCCAGAGCCCGACTCATCGACGCCGCAATGGTCACCTCCGTCGGCCCGTACGCATTCACCATCCGCCGACCCGGCGCCCAACGCGCCACCAACTCCGCACCACACGCCTCACCACCCGTCGACACCACCCGCAGATCCGGCAACTCACCCACCGGCATCGTCCCCAGCACCGTCGGCGGAATCAACGTATGACTGATCCGCCGACCCACGAAGAACCGATACAGATCCTCACCCACCAACCCCCCCGACACCTCAGGAACCACCAACGCACCCCCACCACCGAAGGCCATCAGCACCTCCATCACCGACGCATCGAACCCCGCCGACGCCAACTGCACCACCCGCGCCCCCGACCCCACCTCAAGACGCTCCGCAACAGCAGCCGCAAAACCCGCAACACCACGATGCGACACCACAACACCCTTGGGACGCCCCGTCGAACCCGACGTATAAATCACATACGCAGCCGCATCGAGGGGGAGCCCCGGGCGGACCGGGTCAAAGGCCCCGCCGGTCCGGCCGGGGGTCTCGTCGAGTCGGACGACAGGGATGCCGCTGAGGCTGAGGACGTCGTCCGCGGAGCGGCCGTCCGGGCCGGGCTCGGCGGCGTCGTCCGCGACGGCGCGGAGCACGAGGCGGGCGTCGCAGTCCTGGAGGACGAACTCCAGGCGTTGCGCGGGCCAGGTCAGGTCCACGGGTACGTACACGCCGCCGGCGCGCATCACGCCGAGCAGGGCGGCGATCCAGTCGGCGGAGCGGGGCACCGCCACGGCGACGCGCGTCTCGGGGCGGACGCCGTGGGCGGTGAGGAGGGCGGCGACGCGGGCGGATGCGGCGTCGAGTTCGGCGTACGTGAGGGCGCTGTCGCCGTACTCGACGGCGAGGGCGTCCGGGGCCTCGGCGACACGCGCCGCGAACAGCGCGGGCAGCGTGGCCGGGGCGACACCGGCGCCGACGGTGGAGGTGCCCCAGGTGTCGGTGATGCGGCGCAGTTCGTCGTCCGCGACGTGCTGGACGGCCGCGAGGGTGCGGTGGGGGGCGTCGCACACGAGGCGGGCGAGGTCGAGCCACTGGCGGCAGAGGCGTTCGACGGTGGTGGAGTCGAACAGGTCGGTGCTGTACTCGGCGCCGGCGAGGAGCCTGCCGTCCTGCTCGGCGAAGGAGAAGGTGAGGTCGAACTGGGCGGAGTTGCGGACCGACTCGACGGCCTCGGCGCGCAGGCCGGGCAGGTCGAAGGCGGAGCGCGGGGTGTTCTGCAGGACGATCATGGCCTGGACGAGCGGAGTGCGGGAAGGGTCGCGCTCGGGGGCCAGCTCTTCGATGAGACGGCTGAAGGGGACGTCCTGGTGGGCGAAGGCGTCCAGGACGGTGCCGCGGGTCCGGTCCAGGAGCTGGGCGAAGGTCTCGCGCTCGTCGATCCGGTCGCGCAGGACGAGGGTGTTGACGAAGAACCCGACGAGGTCCTCGACCTGGGGCGACTGGCGGCCGGAGACACCGGTGCCGAGAGCGATGTCGGTCTGGCCGCTCTGCCGGGCGAGGAGGAGCTGGGTGACGGCGGTGAGGGCCATGAAGAGGCTCGCGCCGCGGTCCTGGCCGGTGCGGGCGAGGCGGGCGGTGAGGTCGGCGGGGACGTCGAAGGTGTGGAGGGCGCCGGCGGAGGTGCGAACGGCCGGCCTGGGCCGGTCGGTGGGGAGCTCCAGCGGCTCCAGGCCGTCGAGGCGCTCGCGCCAGTGACGGAGCTGGCCGTCCAGGGCGTCGCCGGCCAGGTGGGCGCGCTGGCTGACGGCGAAGTCCGGGTACTGGACAGCGAGTTCGGGCAGGTCGGCGGGAACGCCGCGTACGGCGGCGGTGTAGAAGGCGCTCAGTTCGCGGGTGATCACACCCATGGACCAGCCGTCGGTGACGATGTGGTGCATCGACAGGACGAGGACGTGCTCGTCGTCGGCGAGCCGGGCGAGCAGCACGCGCAGCAGCGGGCCGGTGCGCAGATCGAAGGCGGTGGCGGACTCGGCGGCGAGGAGCGTGTCGAGTTCTGCGGGGTGGTCGACGCGCACGGCACGGATCGGGACATGGGTGTCGGCGGCGGTGTGGACGTGCTGGACGCCGCGTCCGTCGACGGTGTCGAAGGTGGTGCGCAGCGATTCGTGGCGGGCGACGAGTCCGTCGACGGCGGTGCGCAGGGCCGTGGTGTCGAGGTCGCCGGTGAGGCGCAGGGTGCCGCTGACGTTGTACTCGACGGATCCGGGGGCGAAGTCCTCGAGGAACCAGAGGCGTTCCTGGGCGTAGGACAGCGGCAGCGGTCCGGTCCGGGGGGCCGGGGTGACGCGCAGGTCGGGGCCGGCGGGGACGTCGCCGCCGGCACGGGCGGTCAGGGCGGCGGCGTCGACGGCTGCCGCGAGGCCGGACAGGCGGGGGGTGTCGAACAGGTCCCGGACGGCGAGGGGGACGCCGAGCCGTTCGCGGACGCGGCTGACGACGCGGGTGGCGAGCAGGGAGTGGCCGCCGAGGGCGAAGAAGTCGTCGTCGGCGCCGACGCGTTCGATGCCGAGCACTTCGCACCACAGGGCGGCCAGGGCCTCCTCGGTGGGGGTGCGCGGGGCGACATAGGCGGCGGTCTCGGCCCAGACGGGGGTGGGCAGGGCGCGGCGGTCGAGCTTGCCGCTGGAGGTGGTGGGCAGCGCGTCGAGGACGACGAACACCGACGGCACCATGTAGTCGGGCAGGGTCTGCCGGACGAGGTCGCGCAGGGCTGCCGGGTCCGGGACGGTGCGGCCGGGGGCGGGCACGAGGTAGCCGGCGAGGCGGGGGGTGCCCTGGTGGTCGTCGCGGACGATCACGGCGGCGTCGGCGACGTCGGGGTGGCTGCGCAGGGCGGCGGTGATTTCGCCGGGTTCGATGCGGAAGCCGCGGACCTTCACCTGGTCGTCGGCGCGCCCGAGGTGTTCGAGGACGCCGTCGGCGGTCCAGCGGGCGAGGTCGCCGGTGCGGAAGAGGCGGCCGCCGCCCGAGGGGTCGGCGACGAAGCGCTCGGCGGTGAGGGCGGGGCGGTCGTCGTAGCCGCGGGCGAGGCCGGCGCCGGAGATGTACAGCTCGCCGCTGACGCCCTGCGGGACGGGGCGGAGCCGTTCGTCGAGGACATGGGCGCCGTTGTTCCACAGCGGGGCGCCGATGCGGGCGCCGGCCGGATCGGCGGCGCCGTCGGCGACGGCGACGGCGGCGACGCTGTCGGCGCTGATCTCGGAGGAGCCGTACAGGTTGAGCAGGGTGGCGTGCGGGAGCCGTTCGGCGAAGCGGGCGGCGAGGGCGCGGCTGAGGGGCTCGCCGCTGCTGATCCAGCAGTGGCAGGAGGCCAGCAGGGCCGGGTCGGCCTCGTCGAGAAGGACGGAGAGCAGGCTGGGTACGAGGGTGAGTCGCTCGACCCGGTGCCCGGCGACGAGGGCGGCGAGCGCCAGCGGGTCCTTGGCCTGCACGTCGTCGGCGAGGACGACCCGACCGCCGTGCAGGAGGGTGCCGAGGATCTCGGTGGCGCTGTCGAGGAAGCCGACGGAACTCTTCGCGCAGACGACGGACGCCCGCCACTTCGGGTAGGTCTCGGCGAACCAGGCCCAGCGGCCGAGGAGTCCGGCGTGCAGGCCCTGGACACCCTTGGGGCGACCGGTGGACCCGGAGGTGTAGATGACGTACGCGACGTTGTCGGGGCGCAGCGCGGCGACGGCGGCGGGCGCGGTGGCGGGGAGGACGGCGACGCGGTCGGTCACGTGGGGGTCGTCGACGACGACGGTGGCGACGGCGCGGTCGCCGAGGTCGGCTGCGCCGGTGACGAGGCCGACGAGGGACTGTTCGGTGACGGCCGTGCGCACGCGGCTCTCGCGGAGCATCCAGGAGACTCGGCTCGCGGGCAGGGCCGGGTCGACGGGCAGGTAGGTGCCGCCGGCCTTGAGGACGGCGAGGACGGCGACGACGAGCTCCGCACGGCGGGTGAGGCAGACGGCGACGGGTTCTTCGGTACGGATGCCGGAGGCGATCAGGTGGTGGGCCAGCCGGTTGGCGCGGGCGTCGAGTTCGCCGTACGTCAGGGTGCGGCCGCCGCTGGTGAGGGCGGGGGCGTCGGGGGTCCGGGCGGCCTGGACGGCGAACCGGGCGGGGATGGTGCCGTCGGCGGCGTCGGGGCGGTGCGCGCCGGTGCCGAGGGCGGTGACGGTGGCGCGCTCGTCGGCGTCGAGGAGGTCGTGTGCCGCGAGCGGGGTGTCGGGGGCGGCGGTGACGGCGCGGGCGAGAACGACGAGGTGACGGCCGAGGCGTTCGATCGTGGCCGGTTCGAAGAGGTCGGCGTCGTATTCGATCGCGCAGTGCAGGCCGGGACGCGGGCTGCCGGATTCCCGGCCGTCCGGCCGCTCCTGGAATTCCTCGAATTCCTCGAATTCCCAGCTGATGTCGTACGGGGCCTGGCGGCGGGCGAGGTTTCCGCGGGTGACGCGGAGTCCTTCGAATTCGACGGATTCGGCCGGGGTGTTCTGCAGGACGACCATGGACTGGATGAGCGGAGTGCGGGAGGTGTCCCGTTCCGGGGCGAGAATCTCCACGAGCCGCTCGAAAGGCACGTCCTGGTGCTCGAAGGCTTCCAGTACGTTTTCCCGGACGTGGTCGAGAAACGTGCCGAAGGAGGCGTTCGGGTCGACCGTGGAACGCAGGACGAGAATGTTGATGAAGAATCCGACGAGGTTCTCGACCTCGGCGCGTTCGCGTCCGGGTACGGCGGTGCCGACGGCGATGTCGTCCTGCCTGCTGTAGCGGGCGAGCAGCAGCTGCACGAGGCCGGTCAGGGAGACGAAGAGGCTGGTGGACCGGGCCCGGGAGAGGTCGTGCAGGGCGGCGGTGACGTCGGCGGGCAGCGTGAAGGTGTGCAGGGCGCCGACACCCCGGCGTACGGCGGGCCTGGGCCGGTCGGTGGGCAGCGCGAGCGGCTCGAGGCCGGCGAGGCGGCCGCGCCAGTGGTCGAGGTGGCGGGTGAAGGACGGGTCGGCGTGGCGGGCGCGCTGCCAGGCGGCGTAGTCGGCGTACTGGACGGGGAGCGGCGGGAGTTCGGCGTGCCCGCCGTGCAGGGCGGCGGCGTAGCCGAGCCGCAGTTCGCGGACGACGACCTCCATGGAGGCGCCGTCGGTGACGATGTGGTGCATCGCGAGGAGCAGCTGGTGCTCGTCCGGAGCGGTGCGGACGAGCAGGACGCGGAGGAGGGGGCCGGTACGCAGGTCGTAGAGCTCGTCCATGGCCTCGGCGAACAGCCGGTCGCAGGCGGCCTGCGGGTTCTGCTCACCGGTGTCGGTGGTGAGGTCGACGCGGCGGAAGGGGACGCGGGCGAGGGCGTCCGCGGCCGGCAGGACGATCTGCCGGGCGACGCCGTCCTCCGTGTCGAACACCGTCCGCAGCGTCTCGTGGCGGACGACGAGCGCGTCCACGGCGGTCTTCAGCGCGGCCGTGTCGAGGGGACCGGTGAGGCGGAGGGCGAGGCCGGAGTGGTTCTCGGTGGAGTCGGGTTCGTACTCCCCCTGGAACCAGAGCCGCTGCTGCGCGAAGGACAGCGGCAGCGGGCGGCCTTCGGCGCGGTCGACGGGCTCGATGCCCGTACGGCGGGTGGTGCCGGCGCGTCCGGCGAGCCGTTGCCGCAGCTTCTCCTGCAGGTGCTCCGGCAGCGAACCGATGCGACCCTCGCGCGACGACCCGGCGTCCATGGAAAGCTCCCTCATTCACGTCAAGCGTTGACAAAATGACATGCGAAATCCCGGCTTCTGGGCAGGGAGAGGTGCGTGTGCGCGACCGTCCGGATGAGGCGCTCGCTCGCCCGGTCGGCCGCGCACACGTGCCGCATGTGTCGTGGTGTTCCGTCCGCCGTCACGCCGGTGCGCGTGACGGCTTCTTTTTCTTACTGGGCCGTGCCCGGACTATTCCGGGTCGCCGCCCGCGTAGCCGGTGTCCCGTTCCTCCATGGCCATCGCTTCCTCGATCTCCGCGATGATCGTCTCCTCGATCTGGCGGGCGAGTTGCGCGATGGTCGGATGGTCGAACATGACACGGGCCGAGGGGTTGATGTCGAACACGGTTCGGACCTTAGCAACGACGCGAAGACTCAGAACCGAGTTTCCGCCCAGGCCGAAGAAGTCGTCCTCGACGCCGACTCGTTCGAGTCCGAGGACCTCCGACCAGATCTCGGCGAGCACCTCCTCCGTGGGGGTGCGCGGCGCGACGTGACCGGCCCGGCTGCCGTACTCGGGGGCCGGCAGCGCCCGGCGGTCGAGCTTGCCGTTGACGGTCAGCGGCAGCCGGCCGAGGGCGACGAACGCGGACGGGACCATGTAGTCGGGCAGCGCGGCGCCCAGGGCCTCGCGCAGCGGCCGGTCGTCGAACGTCGCCGGGTCCGGGGACGTGCCGGCCGCGGCGCCCGGGACGACGTAGGCGACGAGGCGGCGGTCGCCGGGCCGGTCCTCGCGGACGACGACGGCGCCCTGCGCGACCAGCGGGTGGCGCACGACCTGGGCCTCGATCTCGCCGAGTTCGATGCGGAAGCCGCGGATCTTCACCTGGTCGTCGCTGCGGCCCAGGTACTCCAGCATCCCGGCCGCGTTCCAGCGGGCCGTGTCACCGGTCCGGTACATGCGCAGCCCGGGAGTCGCGCCGTGCGGGTCGGCGACGAACCGCACCGCGCTGAGCCCGCGCCGCTCCAGGTAGCCGCGGGCCAGTCCGCCGCCGGCGATGTACAGCTCGCCGCGGACGCCGGTGGGCACGGGCCGCAGCGCGTCGTCCAGGACGTAGGCGCGCAGGTGCGGCATGGCCCGGCCGATGACGCTGCCGAAGCCCCCGCGGGCGAACGCGGCCTCGGCGGGCCGGCTGGTGACGTGCACGGTCGTCTCGGTGATGCCGTACATGTTGACCAGCCGGGGCCCGTCGACGCCGGAGCGTTCCGCCCAGGAGCCGATCCGTGTCCAGTCGAGCGCCTCCCCGCCGAATACGACGGTGCGCAGGGCCAGTCGCTCTCTCAGCCCGCCGCCGATCCGGTCGATCTCCTCGGCGAGCCGGTAGAACGCGGACGGCGTCTGGTTGAGGACGGTCACCCGTTCGCGGTCGAGGAGCCGGGCGAAGTCACCGGGCGAGCGGGCCACGTCCTTGTCGACGACGACGAGCCGGCCACCGTGCACGAGTGCGCCCCACAGTTCCCAGACGGTGAAGTCGAAGGCGTAGGAGTGGAACATCGTCCACACGTCGTCGGCGCCGAAGGCGAAGTCCTCGCGGGCGGCGGACATCAGGCGGGCCACGTTGCCGTGGGTGACGACGACGCCCTTGGGCCGGCCGGTGGAGCCGGAGGTGTAGATGACGTACGCGGCGGACTCGGGCGACAGCGGCCCGGCGGAACGGGCGGACGCGGCGGTGTCCGGTCCCTCGGCGTCGTCACCGAGGACCAGCAGTGGCCGGCCCGCGTCGGCGGGCAGCACGTCGCGGACGGCGGGGGCCGTGACGACGAGCTGCGCGGCGCTGTCCTCCATGATGTAGGCGATCCGGTCGGCCGGGGCCGCCGGGTCCACGGGCACATACGCGCCGCCCGCCTTCAGTACCGCCAGCACCGCCACGACCAGGTCGGCCGAACGCGGCAGCACCAGGCCGACCCGCGACTCGGGCCCGACGCCCAGGCCGACGAGCCGGGCGGCGAGCCGCTCGGCGCGGGCGTCCAGTTCCCCGTAGCCGATGGTGGTGTCCCCAAAGGTGACCGCCGGCGCGTCCGGTACGGCCCGGGCCCGCTCCTCGAACAGGCTGAGCGGGGACGGGGCGGGGACCCCGGGATCGCCGGTCTCGTTCCAGGTGTCGAGCAGCAGGAGCCGCTCGGCTTCGTCCAGGGGGTCGTGAGCGCGCAGCGACGCCTCGGGCCGGGCGGTGAGCCCCTCGGCGAGGGCCAGCCATCGGGCGGCCAGGCGGCGCGCGGTGGCCTGGTCGAAGAGGTCGCTGTGCACGAGGACGGCCTCCAGCCCGCCGTCCCGGCCCGGCTGGAACTCCAGGTGGAGGTCGAACTGGGCGGTGTCGCGCGGCGGCGCCAGCTCCGAGACACGCACTCCCGGCAGCGCGAGATCGGTCCGCGGGCCGTTCTGCAGGACCAGCATGGCCTGGACGAGCGGGGTGCGGGAGGTGTCGCGTTCGGGGGCCAGCTCCTCGATGAGCCGGCTGAACGGCACGTCCTGGTGGGCGAAGGCGTCGAGGACGGTGCCGCGCACGTCGGTGAGCAGGTCGTCGAAGCTCCGGCTCTCGTCGATCACCGTACGCAGGACGAGGGTGTTGGCGAAGAAGCCGACGAGGTGCTCCAGTTCGGCCCGTTCCCGTCCGGAGACGACGGTGCCGAGCGCGACGTCCCGGCGGCCGGCGAACCTGGACAGCAGGAGCTGGGTGACGGCGGTCAGCGCCATGAACAGGCTGGCCCCGCGCCGCTGCCCGGCCCGCGTGAGCCGTTCGGCCAGTCCGGCAGGGACGTCGAACGCGTGCAGGGCGCCGCCCGTGCCGCGGACCGCGGGCCGCGGCCGGTCGGTCGGCAGCTCCAGCGGCTCCAGTCCGTCGAGCCGGGTCTTCCAGTGGGCGAGGTCCTCGTCGAGGGCGCCGTCCGCCCCGAGGCGCTCCCGCTGCCAGACCGCGAAGTCCGGGTACTGCACCGGAGGCACGGGCAGGGCGGCGTCCTCGCCGCGTACGGCGGCGGTGTAGAGGGCGCTCAGTTCACGGGTGATCACGCCCATGGACCAGCCGTCGGTGACGATGTGGTGCATCGACAGGACGAGGACGTGCTCGTCGTCGGCGAGCCGGGCGAGCAGGACCCGGACCAGCGGGCCGGTGCCGAGGTCGAACGGTACGGACACGGCCCGGCGGAAGGCGTCGTCCAGGTCGGTCTCATGTACGGAGATCGGCAGGGCGCCCGGGGCGTGGACGATCTGGATGCCTCGGCCGTCGGCGGAGTCGAAGGTGGTGCGCAGCGCCTCGTGCCGGGTGACGAGCCCGTCGACGGCGGTCCGCAGCGCCGCGGTGTCGAGGTCGCCGGCGAGGCGGAGCGCGGTGACGACGTTGTATTCGACGCCGTCGCGGTCGTAGTCGTGCAGGAACCAGAGGCGTTCCTGGGCGAAGGACAGCGGCAGCGGTCCGGTGCGCGGGACCGGGACCACGCCCGTCTCGGCGGCCGGCTCATCGACGGTGACTTGCCCGGCGAGGGCGGCGACGGTCGGGTGGTCGAACAGGGCCCGCGGAGACAGCCCCGTGCCCAGCACGCCCCGGATACGGGAGACGACCTTCAAACTGGAGATCGAGTCACCGCCCAGCGCGAAAAAGTCGTCATGCACGCCGACCTGTTCGACGCCGAGAACATCGGCCCAGATACCGGCCAGGGCCTCCTCCACCGCCGTACGCGGAGCGACGTACTCCTCCACGGCCTCAACCTCGGGAGCCGGCAGCGCCCTGCGGTCCACCTTGCCGTTCACCGTCAGCGGCAGCTCGTCCAGCACGACGAACGCCGACGGAACCATGTACTCCGGCAGCAACGCAGCCGCGTGCTCCCGCAGAGCACCCAGATCCGTCTCCGCACCCTGCGTGGGAACCAGGTAGGCCACGAGGCGCTTCGTTCCGGGCCGGTCCTCACGGACCTGCACCGACACCACACCCACGGAAGCGTGACGGGCGAGAACGGTCTCGATCTCCGCGACCTCGATCCGGAAACCCCGGACCTTCACCTGACCATCACCCCGGCCCAGGAAGTCCAGCCGGCCGTCCGCACGCCACCGCACCAGGTCACCCGTGCGATAGAGGCGTCCGCCCCGTCCGAACGGATCGGCCACGAACCGCTCCGCCGTCAGATCAGCACGCCCGTCATAACCACGCGCCAGACCCGAACCACCCAGATACAACTCACCCGCAACACCCACACCCACCGGACGCATTGCCGCATCTAGAACATACGCACGGGTGTTGTCCATCACCTCACCCAACGGAACCCCGCCACCGGACACGTCCTGTCCGGCCAGCGGCCCGCACACGGCGAAGGTGGTGGACTCGGTCGGTCCGTAGCCGTTGACGAGGACCACACCGGGGCAGGTCTCCAACAAACGCTGAGCCGCCGCGGCGGGGACGGCGTCGCCGCCGGTCCAGACCTCGCGCAGACCCGCGAAACACCCCGGGTCCTCCTCGACCAGGACACCGAACAACGCAGCGGTCACCCACAACGCCGTCACACCCGACGCCACGGCATCCCGCACCACCGACGCACTCAACTCCGCCTCGGCAACCACCACCGTGCCACCGTTCAACAGCGGCACCCACACCTCGTACGTCGCCGCATCGAACGAATGCGGCGAATGGAACAACACCGAACCATGCGCACCCGACCGCCACCGACGATCGGACACCAGCGCCACGATGTCGTCATGCGTGACCGCCACACCCTTCGGCACACCCGTCGACCCCGACGTGAACATCACGTAGGCGAGCGCTTCGGCCGGGGCGGCCGGTGGCAGCGTCACGTCGTGCGCCGCCTCGTCCACGCATACGACCGGCACTCCGGCGAGCGCGGCGCGGTCCTTCGTCGCCGGGTCGCTCACGACGACTCGCGCGCCGCACTGGCCCAGCACCCGGCGCAGCCGCTCCTCCGGGTACGAGGAGTGCAGCGGGACGTACACACCGCCGGCCTTGAGTACGGCCAGCATCGCCACGACCACGTCCGCCGACCGCTCCAGGAGCAGCCCGACGCGGGACTCGGCCACGACACCGCGCGCGACCAGGGCGCACGCCAGCCGGTCGGAGGCGGCGTCCAGCTCGGCGTACGTCAGGGCGGTTCCGCCGCACCGGACGGCGACCGCGCGGGGGGCGGTACGGGCGCGCTCCGCGAAGGCGGCGGTCACCGAGCCGGGTACGGGGGCGGTGCCACCGCCGTCGCTCCACTCGTCGAGGACACGGCGCAGTTCGTCGTCGGAGTGCACCGCGAGGTCGCCGAGCCGGGTGTCGGGGTGCGAGCCGGTGAGCGCGTCGAGCAGGTGTTCCAGGTGGGCGGCGAGGCGCTCGGCGGTGTTCGCGTCGAAGCGGCCCGGGTCGTAGCCGAGGTCGAAGCTGAGCAGGTCGGCGGCGTAGGCGGTGAGGACGAGGGGGTAGGTGGTGGTCTCGGTGACCTGGATGTCGTGCAGGGCGAGGCCGAAGCGGCGGACGCCGTCGGTGTCGACGGGGTAGTTCTCGAAGACCAGCAGGCTCTCGAAGAGCGGTGCTCCCGCCGGGAGTTCGGTCGGAATGTCGCTGAGCGGGACGTCCTCGTGGCGGCGGGCCTCGGCGTGGGCGGCCTGGAGGGCGGTGAGCCAGGGGACGATCGCGCGGTCGTGGTCGATGCCGGCCCGGACCGGCTGGGTGTTGATGAAGAGGCCGAGGATGTCCTCGGCACCCGGCAGGTCGGCCGGGCGGCCGGACACGGTGGTGCCGAAGACGACGTCGCGGGTGCCCGCGTACTGGGAGAGGAGCAGGGCCCAGGCGCCCTGGACGACGGCGTTGACCGTGAGGTGGTGCCGCCGGGCGAAGGCTGTGACCTGCGCGGACAGCGGCCGGGAGGCGTCGCGGACGACGTGCGCGGTGGATCGGCCGTGACCGGTGGGGTGTTGCGGGGTCCGGTCGTGGGGAAGTGCGGTCGGCTCGGTGAACCCGGCGAGGGCGGCGCGCCAGTGGTCGAGGCCCGCGGCTCGCTGATCGGCCTTTCGGTGCAGGTGGGCGAGGTGGTCGCGGAACGGCGGCCGGGAAGTGACGGCGCCGGTGGCGTAGTGGGCGATGACGTCGTCGAGGAGGGCGGCGGTGCTCCAGCCGTCGAGGAGCAGGTGGTGGAAGGTCCACACGACGCGCACCTGATGCGGGGCGCAGCGGGCGAGGGTGAGCCGCATGAGCGGCGGGGCGGTCAGGTCGATGCCCCGGGCCCGGTCGGCGGCGAGCAGGTCGCGCAGGGCTTCGGTGCGACGCTGTTCGGCGTCGTCCGGCGTCTCACCCGCGGCATCGGTCCAGTCGAGGACGGTGACGGGCAGGGTGGCGTGTTCGTGGACGACCTGGACGGGGTGACGCGGTCCGTCCCAGACGGGGACGGCGCGCAGGGCGTCGGACCGGTCGACGGCGTGCTGCCAGGCGTCGGCGAGCGCGGTGGTGTCGACGGTGCGGCCGGCGGTTTCCTCCAGGAGGAAGGTGAACTGTTCGAGGTAGGCGGGCGAGTCGGGTTCGGCGAGGGCGTGGAAGACCATGCCTGCCTGGAGGGGGGTGAGGGGCAGGATCTCGGCGACGCCGGTGCGGCCGTTGCCTGCGATCCGGTCGACCTCCGCCTGGTCGAGTCCGGCGAGGGGGTGGTCGGAGGGGGTGTGTCCGCCGTGCGCGGGGTCGGCGCAGTGGCGGAGGTAGCCGCGCAGGTCGTCGGCGAGGGCGTGGGCGAGATCTGCGACCGTGGCGCGGTGGTGGCGGCCGGCGGAGTAGGTCCAGGTGAGGACGAGGCGGCCGTCGCGCACCTCTCCGATGACGTCGAGCTCGTGGGGGCGGGCTTCGTCGGGGGCGAACTCGCCGCCGGGGTTGAGGCGGGTGGACCGGATCCAGTCCTGATCGCTGCCGGCCGTGTCCATGCGGCCGAGGTAGTTGAAGCTGATCCGTGGGGCGGGCTGCCCGGTGAGGCGGGGGTCGGCGGCGAGGTGGCGCAGCGCGCCGTAGCCGATGCCGCGGTCCGGGACGGCGCGCAGCTGCTCCTTGACGGCCTTCACCGCGGCCCCGTGGTCGTCGCCCTCGGGCAGGGCGAGCGCGAGGGGGTGGATGGAGGTGAACCAGCCGACGGTCCGGGTCAGGTCGAGGTCCGCGAAGAGGTCCTCGCGTCCGTGGCCCTCGTAGTCGATCGCGGTGCGTTCGTGGCCCGTCCAGGTCCGCAGCACCCGGGCGAGGGAGGTGAGCAGGATGTCGTCGACGCGCGTGCGGTAGACGGACGGGACGCTGTGGAGCAGGGCGTCGGTCTCGTCGGCGTCGAGGGCGACGGTGACGGTCCGCTGCTGGGCGACGGTGTCGGTGCCGTCAGGGGTGTCGGCGGGGAGTGGTCCGGTGTGTGCGCCGGTGAGAACGGCGTCCCAGTACGCGCGTTGGTCGTCGAAGCCGCCGGCGGCGGTGTGGGCGGCGAGGCGGTCGGCCCACTGGCGCACGGAGCTGGTCCGGGCGCCGAGGCCGGCGGGATGTCCCTCGTCGATGCGGGCGTATGCGGTGGTGAGGTCGTCCAGGAGGATCTGCCAGGAGACGCCGTCCATGACGAGGTGGTGGGCGACGACGAGGACCCGGGTGATCTCGCTGTCGGGTTCTTCGCCGCGAACGGCGGCGAGGATGCGGACGAGCGGGCCGGCGTCGAGATCGAGGCCGCTCTGCGCGTGCCGGGTGAGGTCGGCCCAGGCGGTGTCGCCGGCGTGGCCGTCCGGAATCCGGTGGACGGTGTGGACGGCGGCGACGTCGGCGGCCGGTGCGATGCGGGCGTGCCGGGTACCGTCCGCGCCGCGCGGGAAGACCGACCGGAGGGCGTCGTGCTGGGCGAGGACGGCGGCGACGGCGGCTCGCAGGGGGGCCGGGCGGGTGCCCGGGGCGGGGGTGAACTCCATCGCCATGTTGAAGTGGTGGGGGGCGGCAGGGTGGGTGGCGAAGAACCATTCCCGGATGGGGGTGGTGCCGATCTCACCCACGACGGGGCCCTGTTCGGCCTGCACCGCGGGTGCCGTGGTGCCGGTGGCGTCCGCGTGGGCGGCGAGGGCGGCGACGGTCTGCCGGGTGAAGATGTCGCGGGACGTGAGGTCGAGACCGGCCTGGCGGGCACGGGTGACGACCTGGATGCTCAGGATGGAGTCCCCGCCCAGCGCGAAGAAGTTGTCCTCCACACCGACCTGCTCGATGCGGAGCACGTCGGCCCAGATGCCGCAGAGCACCCGCTCGGTGTCGGTGCGCGGGGCGACGTGGGCGGTCCTGCCGTCGGTGTCGGGGGCCGGTAGGGCGCGGCGGTCGACCTTGCCGCTGGAGTTGGCCGGCATGCGGTCGAGGGCGACGAAAGCCGACGGCACCATGTATGCGGGCAGTTCGGCGGCGGCATGGGCACGCAGGACATCCGGGTCCGGGTGCACGCCGGGGCGTACGGGCGTCGTGTAGGCGACGATCATGGGATGGCCCGGGCGGTCCTCGCGGACCATGGCAGTGGCCTGACCGACCTGCGGCGAACGGGCCAGAACCGCCTCGATCTCACCCAGCTCGATCCGCAGACCACGCAACTTCACCTGATCATCCGCCCGGCCCTGATACACCAACTGCCCATCAGCCCGCCAGGAAACCAGATCCCCCGTCCGGTACAACCGCCCACCCGACCCGGACGAATCCGCCACAAAACGCTCAGCCGTCAACCCCGCCCTACCGTGATAACCACGCGCAAGACCCGGACCCGACACATACAACTCACCCACCACACCCACCGGCACCGGACGCAGCCAACCATCCAGAACCACCACCCGCGCATCCGCGACCGGCTCACCGATCGGCGGCACACCCGAACCCACAACCCCAGCATCCAGAGCCCGACTCATCGACGCCGCAATGGTCACCTCCGTCGGCCCGTACGCATTCACCATCCGCCGACCCGGCGCCCAACGCGCCACCAACTCCGCACCACACGCCTCACCACCCGTCGACACCACCCGCAGATCCGGCAACTCACCCACCGGCATCGTCCCCAGCACCGTCGGCGGAATCAACGTATGACTGATCCGCCGACCCACGAAGAACCCAAACAGATCCTCACCCACCAACCCCCCCGACACCTCAGGAACCACCAACGCACCCCCACCACCGAAGGCCATCAGCACCTCCATCACCGACGCATCAAACCCCGCCGACGCCAACTGCACCACCCGCGCCCCCGACCCCACCTCAAGACGCTCGACAACAGCAGCCGCAAAACCCGCAACACCACGATGCGACACCACAACACCCTTGGGACGCCCCGTCGAACCCGACGTATAAATCACATACGCAGCCGCATCGAGGGGGATGCGTATGTCGGGTGCGGTGGCGGTCCGGGCGGCGGTCTCGCGGCGGACCGCGGGGGTGTCCAGGTCGAGCACCGGCAGGCCGTGCGGCCGGGCTCCGTGCGGGTCGCCGGCGCGGAGCACCAGCCGGGCCCCGCAGTCCCGCAGGACGTGGGCGAGGCGCTGCGCGGGCCACTCGGGGTCGACGGGGACGTAGACGCCGCCGGCGCGGACGACGGCGAGGAGGCTGATCAGCCAGTCGGCGGAGCGGGGCTGGAGGACGGCGACACGGGTCTCGTGGCCGACGCCGCGGGCGCGCAGCACGTGGGCCAGCCGGGCGGATGCGGCGTCGAGTTCGGCGTACGTGAGGGCGGTGTCGCCGTACTCGACGGCAAGGGCGTCCGGGGCCTCGGCGACACGCGCCGCGAACAGCGCGGGCAGCGTGAGTGGCGGGGTCCCGGCGCCGACGGTGGAGGTGCCCCACGTGTCGACGACGAGGTGGTGCTCGTCGGCGTCGAGGTGGCCGACGGCGGCGGTGGGCCGCTCGGGGGCCGTGGTGACGGCCCGGGCGAGGGCGGTCCACTGTTGGCCGAGCCGCTCCATGGTGGGGGCTTCGAACAGGTCGGTGCTGTATTCGAGTTCGACGTCGAGGCCGCCGTCGCGCGCCGCGAACTCGAGGGTGAGGTCGAAGCGGGCGGACTCGCGCGGCACAAGGACGCGGGCGGCGGGCTGTCCGGCGAAGCGGGTGAGCGTGTCGGCGTCGCCGAACGCGTTCTGCAGGACGAGCGCGGCCTGTACGAGCGGGGTGCGGGAGGGGTCCCGTTCGGGGGCGAGGGCCTCCACGAGACGGTCGAAGGGGACGTCCTGGTGGGCGAAGGCGTCCAGGACGGTGCCGCGGGCGTGGTCGAGCAGGTCGCGGAAGGAGCCGGTCTCGTCGACGACGGTGCGCAGCACGAGGGTGTTGACGAAGAAGCCGAGGAGTTCCGCGGTGTCCTGGTGCTCGCGGCCGGAGGTGACGGTGCCCAGGGCGATGTCACGGCGGCCGCTGTGGCGGGCGAACAGCAGCTGGGTCACGGCGGTGAGGGCCATGAAGAGGCTGGCGTGCTGTTCCCGGGCGAGCCGGGTGAGGCGGTCGGTGACGTCGGCGGGCACGTGGAAGGTGTGCAGGGCGCCGGCCGTCGTGCGGACCGCGGGGCGGGGCCGGTCGGTGGGCAGGTCCAGCGGCTCGAGGCCGTCGAGGCGCTCGCGCCAGTGGTCGAGCTGGGCGGCGAGGGCGTCGTCGCCGGCGCGGGAGCGCTGCCAGGCGGCGTAGTCGCCGTACTGGACGGGGAGCGTGGGCAGTCCGGCGTCGGCGGCGTCGTCGCGGCGGGCGGTGTAGAGGGCGTCGAGGTCGCGGACGAGTACGCCGACGGACCAGCCGTCGGTGACGATGTGGTGCTGGGTGAGCTGGACGACGTACTCGTCGGGGCCGACGGCGACGACCAGGACCCGCAGCAGGGGCCCGGTGCGCAGGTCGAAGGGGATGGACTGCTCGGCGAGCAGCGCCCGGTCGAGCGCCGGGCCGGCCTCTTCGCCTTCGGTGCCGGTGAGGTCGACGGTTCGCACGGGGACCGGGAGTTCGGGGAGCACGAGCTGGACGGGGCGGCCGTCACGGGTCTCGAAGACGGTGCGCAGGGACTCGTGCCGGGCGACGAGGTCGCCGACGGCGCCGCGCAGCGCGGCGAGGTCGAGCGGGCCGGTGATCCGCAGGGCGGCGGAGGTGTTGTACTCGACGCCGGCGGGGTCGAACTCGTGCAGGAGCCAGAGGCGTTGCTGGGCGGGCGCGAGGGGCAGCGGTCCGGTGCGGTCGGCGAGGAAGGGGATGCGGTCCGGTGCGCCGTCCGTACGGTCGGGGGTGGTCCCGGCGAGCTCGGCGAGTGCGGCCGGGGTCGGGTGGTCGAAGAGCGCGCGCCAGGTGAGCGCGGCGCCGAGTTCGTCCCGGAGCCGGGTGACGATCTGCAGGGCGAGCATGGAGTCGCCGCCGAGGTGGAAGAAGTCGTCGTCGGCACCGACCTCCGGCACGCCGAGGACGTCGGACCAGATGGCGCAGACGGCGGCCTCGGCCGGGGTCCGCGGTGCGGTGCGGACGTGGTCGGTTTCCTGCTCGGGGGCGGGCAGTGCGCGCCTGTCGAGCTTGCCGTTGGCGGTGAGCGGCAGCGCGTCGAGGACGACGTACGCGGACGGGGCCATGGCCTCGGGCAGAGCGCCGGCGGCGTGCGCGCGAACGTCGGCGACGGCGGGGCGGGCACCTGCGTGGCCGACGAGGTAGGCGACGAGGCGCTTGACGCCGGGCCGGTCCTCGCGGGCGACGACGACCGCGCTGCCGACGTCCGGATGACCGGCGAGAACGGCCTCGATCTCGCCGGGCTCGATGCGCAGGCCGCGGATCTTGACCTGGTCGTCGGTGCGGCCGCCGTACTCCAGGTCGCCGTTGGGACGGCGGCGCACCAGGTCGCCGGTGCGGTAGAGCCGGTCGCCGGGCCGCTCGGCGTACGGGTCGGCGACGAACCGGCCGGAGGTCAGGCCGGCGCGCCGGTGGTAGCCGCGGGCGAGTGGACCGCCGAGGTACAGCTCGCCCCACTCTCCGTCGGCGACGGGGCTCAGGCGGGCGTCGAGGACGTGGGCGCGGGCGCCGTCGATGGGCGGCCCGATGGGGTGGGGGCCGGTGCCGTCGGCAGGCAGGGGTGCGGAGAGGGTGGTGCAGACGGTGGCCTCGGTGGGGCCGTAGGCGTTGATGATGCGGCGGCCGTCGACGGCCCAGCGGGCGATGAGGTCGTCGGGGCAGGTCTCGCCGCCGACGACGACGGTGCGCAGCGCGGGCAGGTCGGCGTGCGGCACGGTGCCGAGGACGACCGGCGGCAGCATGACGTGGGTGACGCGGCGGTCGCGGAGGAGCCGCAGCAGGTCGTCGCCGAGCGGGCGTCCGGGGGCGAGGACGAGGGTGGCGCCCGCGGTGAGGGTCATCACCATGTCGGCCATGGCGACGTCGAAACTGGGCGACACGAACTGCAGGACGCGGTCGCCGGTCCGCAGGTCGAGCGCGGTGCGGTGGGCGGCGGCGAGGCCCGGGAGTCCGGCGTGCGGTACGGCGACGCCCTTGGGGCGGCCGGTGGAGCCCGACGTGTAGATCATGTAGGCGGCGCGGGAGGACGGACCGGGCGCCGTGGGGGCGGTGGTCCGGCAGGTGCGCAGATCGGCTCCGGCCAGGTCCAGGGCGATCACGCGGGGGCCGTCCGGCGCTCCGGCGGCCGCGACGGGCAGACCGGTGCGGGTGAGGAGCAGTTGCGGGGCGGCGTCCTCGACCATGTAGTCGAGGCGGTCGGCCGGGTAGTCGGGGTCGAGGGGCACGTACACGCCGCCCGCCCGCAGCACGGCGAGCAGCGAGACGACGAGGTCCGGGGAGCGGTCCAGGCAGACGGCGACCCGGTCCTCGGCGCGCAGCCCGAACCGGCGCAGCAGGTGGGCGAGCCGGTTGGCCCGCTCGTCCAGCTCCCGGTAGGTCAGGGTGGTGGTGCCGTGCTCGACGGCGGTGTGGTCCGGGGTGCGGGCGGCCCAGTGGGCGACCGCCTCCAGGACGCCGGCGGCCGCCGGTACCGCGTCGGACTTCCAGTTCGGCGTGGCCGCCGTGTTCATGAAACCCCCTGGGGTCGTGCTGGGTGGATGCGCTTGGGTGCGGTCGATGACGGGCTCAGCCCTGCATCGACTCTTCGAGCTCCTGGAGGATGCGTTCCTCCACCGCGTCCGCGAGCGCGGCGACGGTCGGGGCGTCGTGGACGGCCCGGACGGTCAGGGACACCCCGAACCGGTTCCGGATCCGGGCGGTGACCTGGAGTGTGAGGATCGAGTCGCCGCCGAGGTCGAAGAAGTCGTCCTCGGCGCCGACTCGTTCGAGCCCCAGCACTTCCTGCCAGATGGCGGCGACGAGTTCCTCGCCGGGGGTGCGGGGGGCGACGTACTCCGTTCCCGTCCGCATGGCGGCCGGGTCGGGGGCGGGCAGCGCGCGCCGGTCGACCTTGCCGTTGGCGTTGAGCGGCAGGGCGTCGAGGGCGACGAACGCGGCCGGGACCATGTAGGGCGGCACGAGCGTCCTGAGATGGGCGCGCAGCGTGTCCGGGTCGCAGGTGCCGCCGTCGTGGGCCACGGTGTAGCCGACGAGCTGCGGGGCGCCGCCGTGGTCCGGGCGGGCGACGACGACGGCGCGGGCGACCGCCGGGTGCTTGCGCAGGGCCGCCTCGATCTCGCCGGGCTCGATGCGGAAGCCGCGGATCTTGGTCTGCTCGTCGGCGCGGCCGGCGAACTCGATGTCGCCGCCGGGCAGATGGCGGGCGCGGTCGCCGGTGCGGTAGAGCCGGTCACCGGGCCGGTCGCCGTACGGGTCGGCGACGAACCTCTCGGAGGTGAGCGCGGGCCGGTCGAGGTAGCCGCGGCCGACGCTGGGGCCGCCGAGGTACAGCTCGCCGGTGACGCCGACCGGTGCGGGGCGCAGCGCCTCGTCGAGGACGTACATGCGGATGCCCGGGTTGGGGCGGCCGATGGGGACGCTCGCCCCGTCCGGCAGAGTGTCGGCGCGCACCGGGTACAGGCAGGACTCGACGGTCGCCTCGGTCACGCCGTAGGTGTTGAGGACGGTCGTGCGGGTGGTGTCGGTCCGGTCGAGGAGCCGGCGGCAGTCGTCGGTGCGCCACAGGTCGGCGCCGACGGCGAGGACCCGTAGCGGGGGAAGCGGCTCGCCGCGCCGGGCGGCCTCGTCGGCGAGAGCGGTGGCCAGGGCGGGCACGGTGTCCAGATGGGTGACGTCCGCGGAGCGGACGAGGTCGAGCAGGCGCGCCGGGTCGGTGACGGTGTCGGACGGGGCGACGACGAGGGCGCCGCCGTGGCACAGGGCGTGCACCAGATCGGAGACGAACACGTCGAAGGACATGCTGGCGACGTTGAGCTGGCGCACCGGCCGGCCGTCGGTGAACCCGTAGGCGGCGTTCCAGGACGCGGCGCCGTGGCTGACGCTGCGGTGCTCGATCTGGACGCCCTTGGGCCGGCCGGTGGACCCGGACGTGTAGATGACGTACGCCAGGTCCCGGGGCCGGACCCGGGTCACGGGCGCGGTCGCGGGCCGCCGTTCGACGGCGCGGCGCAGCGGCTCGGAGTCCAGGGCGAGGACGGGCGCGTCGCCGGGCGGCAGCAGCGGGAGCAGCGACCGCTGGCTGAGGACGGTCCGGGCGCGGCTGTCGTTGAGCACGTGGGCGAGACGGTCGGCCGGGTGGGCCGGGTCGAGGGGCACGTACGCGGCGCCGGCCTTGAGGACGGCGAGGAGGGCGACGACCGTCCGTGTGCCGCGCTCCAGGCAGATGGCGACGACGTCCCCGGGCCGGACGCCGCGCTCGACGAGTTCGTGTGCGAGCCGGTTGGCGCGGGTGTCGAGCGCCGCGTACGACAGCACCTCGTCGCCGCTCAGCACGGCGTCGGCGTCCGGGGTGCGGCGGGCCTGCGCGGCGATCAGTTCGTGCAGGCAGGCGCCGTCCTCGTACGGCACGGCCTCGCCGCTCCAGCCGCCGGGCGCGACGAGCCGGGCGTGCTCCTCGTCGGGCAGCATCGACAGCGCGGCCGGGCGGACGTCCGGGCGTTCCGCCATGTCCCGCAGCAGATGGGCGAGTTGGGCCGCCAGTCGGGCGACGCGGTCGTGGTCGAAGAGAGCGGGGTCGTACGACAGGTGCAGGGCGAGGCGGTCGGCGTCCGTGTACGCGGTCAGGTCGAGCGGGTAGCTGGTGGTGTCGACGGCGCTCACGTCGGTGACGCGGAGCCCGTGCGCGGCGGCCGCTTCCTCGTTGCCGGGGTAGTTCTCGAACACGACGAGGCTTTCGAACAGCTCACTGCCCTGGGGGAGTTCGTCCGCGCACTCGCGTACGGTGCGCAGCGCCAGGTGCTCGTGGCGGCGGGCCTCCAGCTGTTCGTCCTGCAGTCCGCGCAGCCATTCGGCCACACTCGCGCTCCCGCCGACGTCGGTGCGGACCGGGAGGGTGTTGAGGAAGTTGCCGACGGTCGCCTCGACGCCGGGCAGGTCGGCCGGGCGTCCGGAGACGGTCGCGCCGAAGCACACGTCGGTCTCGCCGGCGTACCGGGCGAGGAGCAGCGCCCACGCGCCCTGCACGACCGTGTTGAGGGTCAGACCGTGGTCGCGGGCCATCCGTGCGACCGCCGCCGTCCCGGCGGGTGCGAGGGCGGTCCGCAGCCGCTCGGCCGCGTGCGCCCGGTGGCCCGGCGCGGGTGTCCGGTCGACGGGCAGTGGCGTCGGCGCGCGGAACCCGGCGAGCACGCGCCGCCAGTGCGCCTCGGCCGCCCGCGGGTCCTGCCGGTCCAGCCAGGCGACGTAGTCGGCGAACGGCGGGGCCGCCGGGACGGGGGCCTGCGTCCCGCGGGTCAGCGCCGTGTACTGCGCGAACACGTCCGCGAGGATCCGGGAGGTGCTCCAGCCGTCGAGCACGAGGTGGTGGAACGTCCACACGACGCGGACGGCGCCGGGGCGTTCGGTCAGCAGCGCGAGCCGCATCAGGGGCCCGGAGGCGAGGTCGATGCCGGCGGCGAGCTCCTGCGCCGCGAGCGCGGCGGCGTCCGTGCCGGGCGGCGCGTGCCGGACGGAGAGCGCGGCCCGCCGCCGGACGACCTGGAGGGGCCGCGGCACGTGCTCCCACACCAGGTGGGTGCGGAGCGCCGGGGTGGCGTCGACGACGCGCTGCCACGCCTCGGTGAGGGCGTACGGGTCGTCGCCGCCCTCCAGCGAGAAGGACACCTGGTCCAGGTAGACGCCCGGGTCGGCCAGGGTGTGGAAGAGCATGCCGCTCTGCAGCGGGGTCAGCGGGTACACGTCCTCGGTGTCCCGGGCCTGCGGGCCGGAGCCGACGAGGGCGTCCACCGCGGGCTGGTCGAGCCGGGCCAGCGGGAAGTCGGAGGGTGTCCGCCCGCCGGCTTCGGGTGCGGTGCAGTGCCGGACGAAGTCGGCGACCTGCGCGGCGAGGTCCTGGGCGAGCCGTTCGACGGTGTCCCGGCGGTGCCGTTCGGTCGAGTACGTCCAGGTGAACGTGAGCCGCCCGTCGGTGATGACGCCGATCACGTCCAGTTCGTGGGCGCGCCGCTCGTCGGGGTGGTGGTCGCCGCCGGGCGCCGGCAGCATGCGGCCGAGCAGTCCGCCGTCCTGCGCGGCGGAGGTGTCGAATCGGCCGTGGAAGTTGAAGCTGATCCGTGGGGCGGGCTGCCCGGTGAGGCGGGGGTCGGCGGCGAGGTGGCGCAGCGCGCCGTAGCCGATGCCGCGGTCCGGGACGGCGCGCAGCTGCTCCTTGACGGCCTTCACCGCGGCCCCGTGGTCGTCGCCCTCGGGCAGGACGGGAGCGAAGGGGTGGATGGAGGTGAACCAGCCGACCGTGCGGGTCAGGTCTACGTCGGCGAACAACTCCTCGCGTCCGTGGCCCTCGTAGTCGACGGTCGTCCGCTCTCGGCCCGTCCAGGAGCGGAGCACCCGGGCGAGGCCGGCGAGCAGGACGTCCTCGGTTCGGGTGCGGTAGACGTCCGGTGTGCGTGTCAGGAGCGCAGCCGTCGTCCCGGCGTCGAGGGTGACCTCCACGGTGGACTGGACGGCCATGGTGTCGCGGCCGTCGGGGAAGTCGACGGGCAGGGTGACACAGTCCGGGGCGACGGCCGCGCTCCAGTAGGACGCCTGGTCGTCGAAGCCGCCGTCGGCGGTGTGCCGGGCGAGCCGCTCCGCCCAGTCGCGCACGGACGAGGTCCGCGCGTCGAGCCGCACCGGCCCGCCGGAACGGGCCTGCGCATAGGCCGTCTCCAGATCCTCCAGGAGGATGCGCCAGGAGACGCCGTCGACGAGCAGGTGGTGTGCCACCAGCGCGAGGAGCGCGGGGCGGTCCGGACCGCGGTCGCCGACGAGCACGCGGAACAGCGGCCCCGAGGCGAGGTCCATCCCGGCCTGTGCGTCGGTGACGTGTGCGTGCCAGGTGTCGGACCCTCCGGCCTCGTCCGCGCCGTCGCCGGCGTGGACGGTGAGGACGACGTCCACGGGGACCTCGGCGACGGGCGCGATCACGGCCGTCCACGCGCCGTCGTCGGCGCGATGGAACATGGAGCGCAGTCCGTCGTGCCGGTCGACGAGCGCGGCCACGGCCGTCCGCAGCGCCACCACGTCGACCGTGCCGGCCGACTCGAACGCCATCGACATCGCGAAGTGGTGCGGCGCCACGGGATGGTGGGCGAAGAACCACTCCCGGACCGGGGTCGGCCCGACCGGGCCGGTCACGGCGGGACGCACCGCGTCGGCGGCCGTGCCGGAGGCGTGCAGGGACGCGGCGAGATCCGCGACGTTCGGCCGCCGGAAGACGTCCCGCGAGGTCAGGGACATCCCGGCCCGGCGGGCCCGCGAGACGACCTGGAGGCTGGAGATCGAGTCGCCGCCGAGCGCGAAGAAGTCGTCGTGGACACCTACCTGTTCGAGGCCCAGGACATCGGCCCAGATACCGGCCAGGGTCTCCTCCTGCGCCGTGCGCGGGGCGACGTACTCTTCCGCGGCATCCGTCTCGGGGGCGGGCAGGGCCTTGCGGTCCACCTTGCCGTTGGCGTTCAGCGGTAGCGCGTCGAGGACGACGAACGCCGACGGAACCATGTACTCCGGCAGCAACGCAGCCGCATGGGCGCGCACCGCTCCCATGTCCAGGTCTCCCCCGTCCGCCGCCACGAGGTAGGCCACGAGGCGCTTCACCCCGGGCCGGTCCTCACGGACCTGCACCGACACCCGGCCGACCGACGTGTGCCGAGCCAGGACCGCCTCGACCTCCGCGACCTCGATCCGGAAACCACGGATCTTCACCTGACCGTCCCCACGCCCGAGGAAGTCGAGCCGGCCGTCCTCCCGCCACCGCACCAGGTCGCCCGTGCGGTAGAGCCGCTCACCGCTGCCGAACGGATCGGCCACGAACCGCTCCGCCGTCAGATCCGCACGCCCGTCATAACCACGCACCAGACCCGAACCACCCAGATACAACTCACCCACAACACCCACACCCACCGGACGCATCGCCGCATCCAGGACGTACGCACAGGTGTTGTCCATCACCGCACCCAACGGCACTACGGACGCCCGGGTGTCCCCCACCCCGACAGGACCACACACCGCGAACGTGGTCGACTCCGTCGGACCGTAGACATGAACCAGCCGGGTGTCCGGGCAGTGCTCCAGCATCCGCCCCATCGCCGCACCCGACGCCGCCTCACCACCCGTCCACACCTCGCGCAGACCCGCGAAACACCCCGGATCCTCACCCGCCAGCAAATCGAACAACGCCTTCGTCATGAACACCGAAGAAACACCGGACACCACGGCATCCCGCACCACCGACGCACTCAGCTCCGCCTCGGCAACGACCACCGTGCCACCGTTCAGCAACGGCACCCACACCTCGTACGTCGCCGCGTCGAACGAATGCGGCGAATGGAACAACACCACATCATGCGCACCCGACCGCCACCGGCCATCAGCCACAAGCGCCACAATGTCACGGTGCGTGACCGCCACACCCTTCGGTACACCCGTCGACCCCGACGTGAACATCACATACGCCAAGGAGTACGCCGGAACCCGCTGCGGCAGCGCCACCACACCCGACGGAGCGGACCCGACAGCAAGCGCAGAAACCCCGCCGACCTCGACAGCGTCCCGGTCCGTCAGCACCACACAGACCCCGGCCTGCGCCAGCACCTGCCGCAACCGCTCCTCCGGATACGAGGCATGCAGCGGAACGTACACACCGCCCGCCTTCAGCACCGCCAGCATCGCCACGACCACGTCCGCCGACCGCTCCAGCAGCAGACCGACCCGGGACTCGGCCACGACACCACGCTCGACCAGAACACCCGCCAGACGGTCGGAGGCGGCGTCCAGCTCCGCATACGTCAGCGCAGCACTGCCGCAGCGCACCGCCACCGCCTCAGGGGCAACGGCCACACGACGCGCGAACACATCCACCACCGAAGCAGCCCCGTCGAACGAAGCCACCGCACCCCGCCCCGACTCCCGCACCCGAGCAGACTCACCCACACCCCACATCGGCACCTCGCCCAGCACCGCACCCGAAGCCACACTCGCCACCAGCCCCTCGGCCAGCCCAAGCCAATGCCCCGCCATCCGCTCCACGGTCACCGCATCGAACAGATCGGTGCTGTAGGTGACGGCGGCGAACAGACCTTCCCCGTCAGTGGGTTCGAACTCCATGTTGAGATCGAACGGGCTGGCCTCGACAGGTGGCAGGGCCTCCTCGACGACGAGTCCGGGCAGGGCGAACGTCTCGCGGGGCGCGTTCTGCAGGGTGACCGCCGCCTGCACGAGCGGGGTGCGGCTGGGGTCACGCTCCGGAGCCAGTTCCTCCACGAGCCGGCTGAACGGGACCGCCTGGTGCTCGAAGGCCGCGAGGGTGGTCTCACGCACGTCGGCGAGCAGCGCGCCGAAGCCGGCGCGGGCGTCGACTCGGGTGCGCAGCACGAGCGTGTTCACGAAGAACCCGACGAGCGGCTCCAGTTCGGTTCGCTCACGCCCGGAGACGGCCGTTCCGACGGCGATGTCGTCCTGGCCGCTGTAGCGCGCGAGCAGCAGCTGGGTGACCGCGGTCAGCGCCATGGACAGGGTTACGCCCTGGGCGCGGGCCGCGTCCGTCAGCGCCGTGGCGAGCCGCTCGGGCACCCGGAAGGAGTGCAGGGCGCCGCGCCCGGTGCGGACCGCGGGGCGGGGCCGGTCGGTGGGGAGCTCCAGCGGCTCGAGCCCCGCCAGTCGCGTGCGCCAGTGGTCGATGTGCGGCGCGAGCGCGGCGTCGGTGAGACGCTCCCGCTGCCAGACGGCGAAGTCCGGGTACTGCAAGGGGAGTTCGGGCAGTGCGGCATCGGCGGCCGACCCGTCCACCGCCGCCGCGTACAGGGCGCTCAGCTCCCGGGTGACGACACCCATGGACCAGCCGTCCGTGACGATGTGGTGCATCGTCAGCATGAGGGTCGAGGTGTCCGGAGCCGGTCCTTCCACCAGGAGGACGCGGAGCAGGGGTCCGGTGCTCAGGTCGAACGGCGCGGCGGCCTCGGCGCGCAGGGCGCGGTGGTGCTCCTCCAGGTCCGCGGCGTACAGGGTGCGCACCGGCACGGCGGCGGTGGCGTGGACGCGCTGCGTGCCGCCGCGCCCGTCGGCAGAGCCGAAGGTCGTGCGCAGGGCCTCGTGGCGGGCGACGAGGGCGGCGACGGCCGCGCGCAGGGCGTCGGTGTCGAGGGCGCCGAGCAGTCGCAGGGTGGTGACGACGTTGTACTCGTTGCCGCCCGGGGTGAAGGCGTCGAGGAACCAGAGGCGTTCCTGCGCGTACGAAAGGGGGAGCGGATCGGCGCCGCGGGGCGCCGGGGCGAGGGCGGCGTCCGTCCGGACGTCTGCCGCCGCGGCGCATGCGGTCGCGAGGGACGCGACCGTGGGGTGGTCGAACAGGGTTCGGGGCGAAAGGTCGGCCCCGAGCGCGGCACGCAGTCGGGAGGCGGCCTTGAGGCTGGTGATGGAGTCCCCGCCGAGGGCGAAGAAGTCGTCGTGGCGACCGATGCGTACGGTGCCGAGCAGCTCGCCCCAGACCGCTGCGATCCGCTCCTCGGCCCCTGCCCGCGGAGGCTCGTGGTCGAGCGTGGTTTCGGGTCCGGGCACCGGCAGGGCGCGCCGGTCGACCTTGCCGCTGGAGTTCAGGGGCAGGGCGTCCAGGACGACGAACGCGGACGGGACCATGTACGACGGGAGCAGCTCCCGCGCCTGTTCCCGGACCCGGGGGACGTCGATCCCGGCGGGGTCCGATGCCGTTACGGCGGCGGCGTCGCCGGCCGTACCGGCGGCGTCCTGCTGCACCGCCGCGGGCACGAGGTAGGCGACCAGGCGCTTCGCGGAGCCGTCCGGGCCCGCGGCCAGGGCCTGGACACTGACCCGGCCGACGCCGGCGCAGCGGCCCAGAGCCGCCTCGATCTCGGCGAGTTCGATCCGGAAGCCCCGGATCTTCACCTGTCCGTCGCCCCGGCCCAGGAAGGCGAGGCGGCCGTCGGGCAGTCGGCGCACGAGGTCGCCGGTGCGGTAGAGACGCCCGCCGGCCGGGCCGTACGGGTCGGCGACGAAGCGTTCGGCGGTGAGCCCGGGGCGGCCGTCGTAGCCGCGTGCCAGGCCGGGTCCGCCGAGGTACAGCTCGCCCGGCTGCCCGGTGCCCACCGGGCGCAGGGCCGCGTCCAGGACGTACGCGAGGGTGTTGTCCATGGGGAGGCCGAGAGGCACGGCCGCGCCGTCGGCGAGGTCCGCCGTGTCGAGGACGCCGCACACCGCGAAGGCGGTGGCCTCGGTGGGGCCGTACACGTGGACGAGGCGGGTGTCGGAGCAGTGCTCCCGCACGCGCCGCATCGCGGGGCGGGAGGCGGCCTCGCCGCCGGTCCACACCTCGCCGAGACCGGCGAAGCAGGCCGGGTCCTCGTCGGCGAGCGCGCCGAAGAGCGCGGTGGTCACGAACAGGGCCGTCACACCGTGCTCGGCGACGGCGCGCCGCACCGCGTCGGCCGTGAGGTCGCCGTCGGCGACCACGACGCGGCCGCCGTTCAGGAGCGGGGCCCACACCTCGTAGGTGGCCGCGTCGAAGGAGTGCGAGGAGTGGAACAGCACGCAGTGCTGCGTGCGGCGGGTCCAGCGGCGGTCCGCGGCGAGGGCGACGATGTCGCGGTGGGTCACGGCGACGCCCTTCGGCTCGCCCGTCGATCCGGAGGTGTACATGACGTACGCGTCGGCGTCGGGGGCGACCGGACCGGCCGCCGCGGGAGCGACGCCGGGGACGCCGGGTTCGGGGACCGCGCCGGTGCCGAGGACCTCGGCAAGGTCGAGCGTCGGGACGGCGGGCGGTGCCGTGAAGACGCCGTCGGTGAGGAGGAGCAGCGCGCCGCTGCGCTCCAGCATGGCACGCATGCGGTCCGCCGGGTGCCCGGAGTGCAGGGGGACGTATGCGGCGCCGGTGCGCAGCACGGCGAGCATCGCGACCACCACATCGGCCGAGCGGTCGAGGAGCAGGCCGATCCGGGCCCCCGGGCCGACGCCGCGCGACCGCAGCGCGGCTGCCAGGCGCTCCGCGCGGGCGTCGAGCTCCCGGCGGGTGAGCGTGCCGCCGGCGCCGACCACGGCGACCGCGTCGGGGGCCTCGGCGACCAGACGGGCGTACTGCTCCGGAAGCGAGATCGCGGGCACGGCGTCCGCGTCGAGCGTGCCGCTCCACTCACCGCCGAGGACGCGGGCGCGCTCGTCGGCGGCCAGCAGCGGGAGCGATCCGGTGGTGGCCCCGTCACCGGACTCCGCCAGCGCCTCCAGGACGCGGGCGTACCGGGCGGCGAGCAGCCGAACCGTCCCGGCGTCGAAGAGCTCGGGGTCGAAGCCGAAGGTGAGCAGGAACTCCCCGGCGGGACGGGCGGTCAGGGTGAGCGGGTAGTTGGTCGACTCGACGGCCTCCAGCCCGGACACGGTGACGCCGCGGTCCGCCGCGACGGCGTGGACGGGGTAGTTCTCGACGACGACGAGGCTGTCGAACAGCGGCGTCCCGGAGGGCAGTCCGGGCGTGTCGATCTCGTGCAGCGGGACCTGCTCGTGGGCACGGGCCTCGGCCTGGGCGTCGCCGATGCGACGCAGCCAGGCGCCGACCGGCTCGTCCGGCTCGGTGACGACGCGGACGGGCACGGTGTTGATGAACAGTCCGACCGTCGACTCGGCCCCGGGCAGATCCTCCGGCCGACCGGAGACCGTCGTGCCGAAGACGACGTCGTGCCGTCCGGCGTACTGGCCGAGCAGCAGCGCCCACGCACCCTGCACGACCGCTCCGACGGTGACCCGGTTGCGGCGGGCGAAGTCCGCGACGGCGCGGGCGGCACCCTCGGCCAGGCCCAGGGTGACGCGTTCGCCCGAGCATGCCTGGTGCGCGGCCTGCGGGGACCGGTCGTACGGCAGGGGTGTCCGCTCCTCGAACCCGGCGAGGCGGCCGGACCAGAAGGCGTGGCCGACGGCCTCGTCGCGGCCGGCGAGCCGGCTCAGGTGGTCGCGGAACGGCTCCCGGCGCGGGAGGGGCTCGCCGGCGCAGAGCGCGGCCACGTCGGAGAGGACGGCGGCGGCGCTCCAGCCGTCCATCAGCAGGTGGTGGAAGGACCACACCACGCGTACGGCGTCGTCGGCGACCCGCACGAGGGTGAGCCGCATCAGGGGCGCGTCGAGGCCGATGGCCCCGGCCCGGTCCGCGGCGAGCAGGTCCGCGAGCAACCGTTCCCGCTCCTCGGCGGTGCGGCCGGTCCAGTCGGCGTACACGATCGGCAGCGGGCGGGCGCCCGCGCGGTGCACGATCTGGACGGGCTCGGCGACACCCTCCCAGACGACGGAGACGCGCAGTGCGTCCGACGCGTCGACGACGGCCTGCCAGGCCCGCGCCACGGTCTCCACGTCGCTGGCACCCTCCAGCAGGAAGGTGAACTGTTCCAGGTAGAACGGGGAACCGGGCGCGCCGAGGGTGTGGAAGAGCATGCCGGACTGCAGCGGGGTCAGCGGCAGCACGTCCTCGACGGCGCGGGCGTCGCCGACGCGCGCGACGAGCGCGTCGACCTCGTGCTGCGCGAGGCGGACGAGGGGGAAGTCGGACGGCGTGCAACCGGCGGGCCGTCCGGGGGCGGCGCAGTGCGCGATCAGGGAGCGCAGCGCGTCCGCGTACCGACGGGCGAGGGTCTCGACGGTCTCCCGGTCGTGCACGTTCGCGGAGTAGGACCAGGTGAAGGTGAGGACGCCGTCCTGGACCGCGCCGACCACCTCGACGAGGTGCGGGCGCTGCTCGGCCGGGTGGTGCTCGCCTCCGGGGTTGAGCACGAGCGAACGGTGCAGACCGCCGGTCCCCTCGTCGAACTGGCCGAGGTAGTTGAAGGCCAGGTCGGGGGTGCTGCCGAGGTCCGTGGCACCCGCCAGGTAGCGCAGGGCCCCGTAGCCGATCCCCTGGTCAGGTATCGCCCGCAGTAGCTCCTTGACCGTGGATACCGTGCCGGCCCAGTCGTCGTCGGCCGGGACGGGCAGGGCGACCGGGTGGATGGCGGTGAACCAGCCGACGGTCCGGGTGAGATCGACGTCGTCGAACAGCTCGCCCCGGCCGTGCGCCTCCAGGTTCACGGCCCACCGCGGGGCCGGACCGGCGGCGCCGTCGCCGTCGCCGTCGACCGGCAGTGTGCCGCCGGTCGCCCAGGGGCCGACGGCACGGGTGAGCGCCGCGAGCAGCACGTCGTTGGGACGGGTGCGGTACGCGCCGGGCACGTCGAACAGCAGAGCCCGGGTCTCCTGCGCGGTCAGGCCGACCGAGACGGTCCGCTCGGAGGCGACGATGTTGTCGCCCCCGGGGTGGTCGACGGGGATGCGCACGGCGGCAGCGGCCGCCTCGCGCCAGTGGTCCAGCTGGTCGTCGAAGCCGCCCTCCCGTACGTACGCGGTGAGCCGGTCGGCCCACTGGCGCACGGACGTGCCCTTCGGGCCGAGGTCCGGGGTCCGCCCGGCCCGCGCCTGCTCGTACGCGGTGGCCAGGTCCTCCAGCAGGATGCGCCAGGAGACGCCGTCCATGACCAGGTGGTGCGCCACGACGACCACGCGCACCGGCCCGTCCGTACCGGTCCGGACCAGCACCCGCACCAGAGGCCCGGCGGCCAGGTCGAGCCCGGCCTGGGCGTCGCGGACCACAACGTCCCAGGCGTTGTCGCCCGCGTCACCGTCGGGGAGCTCGTGCAGGGTCAGCACCGCGTCGGGGTCGGTCCCCGCTGTGAGGCGACCGGTCCACGTGCCGTCGTCCTCGCGAGCGAACGTGGAGCGCAGGGCGTCGTGCTGCGTCGTCAGAGCGGCGACGGCAGTGCGCAGTGCGTCCAGGTCCATGCCGTCGGGAAGCGCGAAGGACGCGGCCATGTTGAAGTGGCCGGGCGCGACGGGGTGCGTCTCGAAGAACCACTCCCGGACGGGTGTGGTCGCGACCGCACCGCTGACCGTGCCGGCCTCCACGAGCCGCGTACGGGTCCCGGCTTCCTCGGCGACCGGGCGCGCGTGCGTGGCGAGGGCGGCGATGGTGGGGTGTTGGAAGACATCCCTGGAGGACAGCGTGAGTCCGGCGCGGCGGGCGCGTGAGACGACCTGGAGGCTGATGATCGAGTCGCCGCCGAGGTCGAAGAAGTTGTCGTGCACGCCCACGTCCTGAAGGCCCAGGACCTCGCCCCAGACCGACGCCAGAACACGCTCCGTGTCCGTCCGCGGAGCAACACGGGCATCGTGGTCAGCGGTGAACTCGGGCGCGGGCAGAGCCTTGCGGTCGAGCTTCCCGTTCGCGTTCAACGGCAACTCCTCCAGCACCACGAACGCAGACGGAACCATGTACTCCGGCAGTGCCGCAGCCACATGCTCACGCACAGCCCCCATGTCCACATAGGGGCCGTCGGTCACCAGGTAGGCGGCGAGGCGCTTGACGCCCGGCCGGTCCTCACGCGCCACGACCACCGCCCGCGTCACCGAACCGTGACCACACAGCACACTCTCGATCTCACCGAGCTCGATCCGGAAGCCACGCACCTTCACCTGGTCGTCACCACGACCCGCGTACTCCAGAGTGCCGTCCGCACCACGACGCACCACATCCCCCGTCCGGTAGAGCCGGCCACCGGCATGGAACGGATCCGCGACGAACCGCTCAGACGTCAGCCCCGCCCTGCCGTGATACCCACGCGCCAGACCACCAGCGAGATACAACTCACCCCACACACCCACCGGAACCGGACGCAGCCGCGCGTCCAGAACGTAAACACCCTTGCCCGCGACACTCCGCCCGATCGGCACCATCGCACCGGTCGGCCCAGAATCCGTCTGCGAGAACCATCCCGTCGCATACACGGTCGCCTCGGTCGGACCATACAGATTCGCCACACCAGCACCCGGCATGACCTCCCCGATCCGCTCCCGCAACCCTGACGGGAACGCCTCGCCCGCCAGGACCACCAGACCCGCATCCACCCGCGCGTCCTGCTCCAGGACCGCGGCGAACGCGGACGGCACCGCCGACACCAACGACCCCGACCACGACTCCCGCTCCGCCAGGACCAGCACGTCCCGCACGACCTCCAACGTCCCACCCGACGCCAACGTCCCGAACAGCTCGAACACCGACACGTCAAAATTCAACGACGTCGAGAACAACACCCGCCCGAACCGCTCCACACCCAACGACACCGCCCACTCCACCAGCCCCGCCACCGAACCATGCGGAATCACCACACCCTTCGGACGACCCGTCGAACCCGACGTATAAATCACATACGCCGCCGAACCCAGAGACAGCCCATCAACCTCGGGCAGCAGCCCACCAGTCACCGGTGGACCTGCGAGCAGTGCCTCGTCGATCACCACCCGCACATCACTGTCCCCACGCATGAACTCCAACCGGTCCGCCGGATACTGCGGATCCAGCGGCACATACGCACCACCCGCCCGCAACACCGCAAGCACCGCCACCACCAGATCAGCAGACCTCGGCAACGACACCCCGACCCGCGACTCCACCCCCACCCCCAGCGCCACCAGACGCCCGGCCAGCACCTCCACACGAGCCCACAACTCGCCATACGTCAACGACACATCCCCACACACCACCGCCACCGCACCCGGCACCGCACCCACACGCTCAGCAACCAACTCCACCACCGAACGACCACCCGAACCCACACCCGGCCCCGCCCACTCCCCCAGGGCAAGATCCCGCTCACGCGAATCCAGAAGAACAACCCGGGACAACGACTCCTCAGGAGCAGCAGCAACAACCCCAGCCAGGAACAACCAATGCCGACACATCCGCTCAACAGTCACCGCATCAAACAGATCGGTGTTGTATTCCAGCTCGGCGGCCAGGCCGCCTCCTTGCTCCTCCCAGAACTCCCACGAGAGGTCGAACTTCGCTGCCGTGCGCGGCACGTGGGTCCGGCGGGCGGGGAGGCCGGCGAACGAGCCGTCGAGGCCGAGGGAGTTCTGCAGTACGACGAGCGCCTGGAACAGCGGGCTCCGGCTGGGGTCGCGCTCAGGCTCGACGGCGTCCACGACCCGGTCGAAGGGCACGTCCTGGTGCGCGAACGCGTCGAGCGTCGTCTCCCGAACCGCCGACAGCAGCGCACCGAAGCCCTGCGCCTCGTCCACATGGGTCCGGAGCACCAGGGTGTTGACGAAGAAGCCGACCAGATCGGCCAGTTCCGGGCGTTCACGTCCCGAAGTGACTGTCCCGACCGCGATGTCCTGGCGGCCGGTGTACCGGGACAGCAGCAGCTGGGTCACCGCGGTCAGGGCCATGAACAGGCTCGCGCCGCGTTCCCGCCCCGCCACCTTCAACCGGTCGGCGAGGACGGCCGGGATCTCGAAGGTGTGCAGCGCGCCCGCCGAGGTACGGACCGCTGGCCGCGGCCGGTCCGTCGGCAGCTCCAACGGCTCCAGGCCAGTCAGCGCCTCGCGCCAGTGCCGCACGCCCTCCTCGTACACCCCGCTCTCGGATCGCGCGCGCTGCCAGGTTGCGAAGTCTGCATAGTCCAGGGTGATTTCTGGAAGATTGTGCTGCTCACCGCGGAGCGCCGCGGTGTAGAGCGCGCCCAGCTCGCGCACCATCACGCCCATGGACCAGCCGTCGGTGACAATGTGGTGCAGCGACAGGGCGAGGACGTGCTCGTCCGGGCCGAGGCGGACAGTGAGTACCCGGACGAGCGGCCCTCGGGAGAGGTCGAACGGGGCCGCCTGCTCGTCCTGGAGGATTCGGCGCAGCGTCTCGTCCCGCGTCGCGGCCGGCTCCGCCGTGAGGTCCGCCGTCCGTACAGGCACGGGGATGTCGTCGTGAACGTGCTGGTGGTGTCCGTCGAACGTGGTGCGCAAGGCTTCGTGGCGGGCGACGAGACCGGTCAGCGCGGTGCGCAGGGCCAGGTGGTCGAGGTCTCCGGCGATCCGCAGGGCGAGGCCGGTGTTGTACGACGTGTCGTCGGGCGCGAAGTCGGCCAGGAAGGCCAGACGTTCCTGCCCGGGAGAGAGCGGCAGGAGTCCGTCGCGGTCGGCGCGCGTGATCACCGGCTCGGCGTTCCCGCCGGGTGTTCCGGCGCCGGACGACGGGGCGAGTGCCGTTGCCAGTCGCTCGACGGTCGGGTGGTCGAAGAGTGTGCGCGAGGACAGGTCGCCGCCGAGGACGGCCCGAACACGGCCGATGGCACGCAGGGCGGCTATCGAGTCGCCGCCGAGCGCGAAGAAGTCGTCGTGCACACCGACCTGTTCGAGGCCCAGGACATCGGCCCAGATACCGGCCAGGGTCTCCTCCGCCGCCGTGCGCGGGGCGACGTACTCCTCGGCCGCCTCCGACGCCGGGGCGGGCAGGGCCTTGCGGTCCACCTTGCCGTTCACCGTCAGCGGCAGCGCGTCCAGCACGACGAACGCCGACGGAACCATGTACTCCGGCAGCAGAGCGGACGCGTGGGCGCGCACCGCTCCGCTGTCCAGGTCTCCCCCGTCCGCCGCCACGAGGTAGGCCACGAGGCGCTTCGTGCCGGGCCGGTCCTCACGGACCTGCACCGACACCCGGCCGACCGACGTGTGCCGAGCCAGGACCGCCTCGATCTCCGCGACCTCGATCCGGAAACCCCGGATCTTCACCTGACCGTCCCCTCGGCCCAGGAACTCCAGCCGGCCGTCCTCCCGCCAACGGACGAGGTCACCGGTGCGGTAGAGGCGTCCGCCCCGGCCGAACGGATCGGCGACGAACCGCTCCGCCGTCAGATCGGCACGTCCGTCGTAGCCACGCGCCAGACCCGAGCCACCCAGATACAGCTCACCCGTGACGCCCACGCCGACCTGCCGCAGCGACGTGTCCAGGACGTACGCCGTCGTGTCGTCCATAGCGGTGCCCAGAGGAACCGTCGCTGCGGCCGTGTCGGTCGGGTCGAGCGCGCCGCAGACGGCAAAGGTGGTCGTCTCCGTGGGGCCGTAGACATGGACGAGCCGGGTGTCCGGGCAGTGCTCCAGCATCCGTCCCATCGCCGCACCCGACGCCGCCTCACCACCGGTCCAGACCTCCCCGAGGCCCGCGAAGCATCCCGGGTCCTCACCCGCCAGCAAGTCGAACAACGCCTTCGTCATGAACACCGAGGACACACCGGACGCCACGGCATCCCGCACCACTGGCCCACTCAACTCCGCCTCGGCAACCACCACCGTGCCACCGTTCAACAGCGGCACCCACACCTCGTACGTAGCCGCATCGAACGAATGCGGCGAATGGAACAACACCGAACCATGCGCACCCGACCGCCACCGACGATCGGACACGAGCGCCACGATGTCGTCATGCGTGACCGCCACACCCTTCGGCACACCCGTCGACCCCGACGTGAACATCACATACGCCAACGACTGCACCGGAACCCGCCCCGGCAGCGCCACCACGCCCGACGGAGCGGACCCGACAGCAAGCACGGGAACCCCGCCGACCTCGACAGCGTCCCGGTCCGTCAGCACCACACAGACCCCGGCCTGCGCCAGCACCTGCCGCAAACGCTCCTCGGGGTACGAGACATGCACGGGCACATAGGCCCCGCCGGCCTTCAGCACGGCCAGCATCGCGACGACGACGTCCGTCGACCGCTCCAGGAGCAGACCAACCCGCGACTCCGCACCCACGCCACGCTCGACGAGGGCGCACGCCAGCCGGTCGGAGGCGGCGTCCAGCTCCGCGTACGACAACGACCGCCCACCACATCGCACCGCCACCGCACCCGGCGCGGACACCACCCACCGGGTGAATGCATCCACGACCGACGTCATCGACTGCTCGTGCTCGAACATCGTTGTTTTCCCCTGAGTGTCTGATGTGGCGTGCGGTGGTGGCGTCAGAGTCGCTGGAGGGCGCGTCCGCCGTACTGGAGCAGGGCGATCGGACCGCCGGGGTGTTCGCGGACGAAGCGGCCGACGATCGGCAGGCCGTCGTGCTCGCGGTCCCGGGCGACGAAGCGGTCGTCGGTGTGGATGGTGAGGAGGTAGTCGGCGTAGTCCTCGCGCGTGAGGTACAGCTCGCCGTCCGGGCCGGTCATGACGACGAGGTGCAGGTCGCCATTGGCGTACGTGCCGAAGTAGGCGCCCGGCTCCGTGACGCGCGGGGCCTCGGGGTCGGGCAGGCGGTAGTGGCCGAGATCGAGGCCGATGGCGCGGAGCTCGGAGACGAGGGCCTCCCACAGGCGGGGCCCGGCGGTGGAGTTGGCGGTGAGGGCGAGGGCGGTGCTGCTGCCCGGGTGGAGCCGGAGGTTGCAGCTGGCACCGCCGACGGCTCCGTCGTGGCCGTACCAGACGCCGCGCTCGCCTCGGTGGCTCATGAGGCCGAGGCCCCAGGCGTCGGCCAGGCCGAACGGCTCGGCGCCGGGGACGGGTTCACGCATGAGGCGTGCCTCGTCCTCGGGGAGCAGGTGGTGGTGGGCGAAGGCGGCGCGGTCGTCGAGGTGGAGGCGGGCGGCGGTGACGAGGTCGACGGCGCTGCCGGTGAGGCCTCCGGCCGCGGCGAGCGACAGGTCGGTCATGTGGTCGACGACCTCGGCGGGGGCCCCGTCCGGGCGGACGGCGTGGCCGTCGGCGAGGGCGCGGGCGGGCCGGCCGCTGCCGGGGCGCGGGTCGTGCAGGTAGGCGGGGGTGATCCCGAGGGGGTCGAGGAGGCAGCTGTCCATGGCGGTCCACCAGTCCATGCCGGCGGCGGCCTCGACGACCGCGCCGAGGAGGCAGTAGCCGGTGTTGGCATAGGAGAACGCGAGACCGGGGGTGTGGAGGGCGGGCGCCTGGGCGCACGCGGCCACGAAGCGCCGGTAGGAGGGGCCGCGCAGGTCCGTGCCGTCGATGCTGTCCGGGAGCCCTGCGGTGTGGCTGAGGAGCTGGCGGACGGTGGCGCTGCCGAGGCCTGAGCCGCCCGGGGCGTTGCGGAGTTCCGGAAGGAGGCCGGTGAGGGGTTCGTCGAGGTCGATGTCGCCGTCGGACACGAACTGCATGACGAGGGTGGCGGTGAAGAACTTCGTCACGGAGCCGAAGGGGAAGGCGGTGTCCCGGGTGACGGGCGCGCCGGTGCGGACGGACTCCGTTCCGTAGGCGTGCGCGTGAAGGGTCCCGTCGTGGTAGAGCGCGAGTTGGGCGCCGGTGACGCGGTGCTCGCGGGCGAGCTTCTCGAAGAGGCTCGGCAGGGCATCCGTCAGGCCGCGGGGCAGTACGCCGTCAGGGGCCTCGGACGGGGCGTCGCCGACAGGCCCGGCGGGTCCCGTCGTCGCGTCCACGGTACCGGCGGGTCCCGCCGTCGCGTTCACGGTTCCAACAGGTCCGGTTGTTGCGGAGGCCGGGCTTCCGGCCGTTTCCGCGACCGGCTGTCCGGCCGTCCGCGCGAGCGTTTCCGGGACCGTCACCACGACCACTCTCCTGTTCTCGGGGTCTCTCCGCCGCCGTCGGCGGCCGGCCACCATGGGGCCGTGGCCGCGCCGGAGCGGCGCGAGGGCGTGGTGGCGAACACGGCGGGGCAGCACGGCGGTTCGGACCTGCCGCGCTCTTCGACCCTCAGGCTCTCCCGCGTTCCGGGGTGCTCGCAATCTTCTTCGAGTGCGGTGAAAACAGCTGCACGAAAGGCCCGTTCCGGGGAGAGCCGGATCCGGGCCTTCGACGTGCGGGGAGGGGCGGTGTCACATGGCGACCGCCGCGACGACGCCGGCACCTGCGGCGAGGGCGACGAATACCGCGAGGAGGACGAGGAATCGGAGGTTGCCGAGGTTGACGGTCCAGCCGAGGCCGACGCGGCGGGCCACCATGATCGCCGGGTCGTCGGTGTTGACGTAGATCAGGCCGCCGCCGTGCCAGAAGCGGTCGTCGTCGCGGGGTACGAGGCCGCTGTCGGGTTCGGCGACGGTGTCGGGGAGTCGGCTGCCGCCGGGGCCGACGCGCAGGACGAGATGGGCGACCATGCCGAGGACGGCGAGGAGGGGGACGCCCACGACGAGGCCGATGACGGCCTGGGAGCGGTTGTCGGCCCACATCATCCCGGCGAGGCCGAACAGCATGAGGTCGATGAGGGCCGCCATGCCGAGGACGGAGCGGGACATCGCGGCGAGGTAGCGGCGGTACCGGGTGGCGCTGGTGCGGGGACGGCTCACGTCGAGGTCGGCTCGGGCGCGCAGCAGCCCGGCGACGGAGCCGGCCATGGTGGCGGTGACGGCGATCTGAGTGAGGACGAGGGCGAACGCGGTCCAGACAGTGGTCGCGTACTCGCGGTAGACGGTGCCGCTGGGGGACTTCTGGGGCAGGGCCATGTGGTCGGGCAGGTCCGGGTAGACGACGGCGCCGACCACAGCGGTCACGGCGACGATCACGAATGCGGGGATCGCCCAGGCCCAGGGGAAACGGACCGGGTCCGTGCGCAGCGAGGTGTCCGTGAAGGCGCCCTGCCGGGTCTGCTCGTACCAGCCGCCCTGCTCCTTGGCCCGGGCGACGGCCCGGTGTGCGCGGACCCACAGGACGGCGGAGGCCACGGTCAGCAGCACGCTGCCGCCGACGGCGCAGACGGCGCCTGCGGCGAGGCTGTCGAAGGCGGCTCCGGCGGCGAGGGCGAACACCGCGACACCTGCGGACGCGCCGAGGAAGAGATTGCGGTAGCGCCGCCGCTGGACGGCGACTTCCGGCGCGTCCGCCTTGTCCGGTGGGACACGCACGCCGAAGGGGACGGACGGCGGGTTGAGAAGGGGGCTGGGGGCGAGGACGAGGGCGGCGCTGACGGCCGCGAGAATGCCGAGGTTGAGAAGAGCGTTGTACAGCACGGAGTTAACTCATTTCGTGTTCAGGATTTCCCGGTGGGGGCGGGATGTCGTCGTGTCGGCACACTGCACGACATTCCAGGTTCCCGCGCGGCTCATCCGCCCGGCAACCACCTTTGGGCGTTGATGAAACTCGCAGCTGGGGGCTGCTTCAACAGCCTTTCCCACAGGCCTTTTCACTGCTCTCCCGAAGGAGTGTCCGGCATGATGGGGGGCATGCGCGAGGAGGATCACGGAAGGGCCGCGAAAGGGATTCCGCGGCGGCCGCCGGGCAACAGACTCACCATTCGTTTCACGTTCGACGACGTGATGAACGTACGCCTGCTGAAGACCGCCGGTCCGGCGACGGAATCCCTCTTCGCGCTGGCTTCGCTGGCCACGGTCGGGAACCGCGGGGAGGCGGAGGACGCCTTCGCGCAGTGGCGCCGAACGGTGGTGTTCCGTCCGGACCGGCGGCACAGCCGGCACCTTCCGCTGCTGACGCGGATGGCGCAGGCGCTCGCCGCGTCGCCGGAGCTGATGTCGGTGGTCCGTTCGCCCACCGGTCGGATCACGGCGTGGATGGAGCATCCCGCCGGTGCGGCAGGCGTCGCGGCGGGGCGCGGGATGGCGGCGAACCACCGGCTGGCGGTGGCGCTGCGGGCGTTCGCGGAGTCGGCGGTGCAGCCGTACTGGCCGCGGATCCGCAGTCGCCTGGAGCACGAGTGCGAGGCGAACGGACGGGCGATGGCGACGGGCGGGGTGGAGGGTCTGTTCGGCGCGATCGGATCGGCCGGACTGCACCGGAACCCTCCGGTGCTCAGCGTGCCGAGCGAACACCCGGGCGAGGTACGGCTGTCGGGGAGCGGGCTGCTGCTCGCCCCGTCGCTGTTCCTGACCGGCGCGCCGCGTCTCTTCGTGGACGAGCGGAAGCCGGAGAACGCGCCGATCCTGGTCCATCCGGCCCGGACGGCCGTGACGACGGCCGCCCTGCTCCGGGGTGGAGCCGGGCAGGAAACGGACCGGATGGCCGGACGGTACGGGGCGAGGTCCGCCGGTTCCGTACCGTCCGGGTCGGGTGCGGGCGAGCCGCAGCCGCTCGGCTCGCTGGTGGGCAGCACGCGGGCGGCGGTCCTGCAGGCGCTCACAGTGGACCTGACCACGAGCGAGCTGGCCCGGCACGTCGGGGTGACGCCCGGTTCGGCCAGTCAGCACGCGAGCGTGCTGCGGCGGGCGGGGCTGGTGTCGACGACGCGGACGCACACGTCGGCCGTCCACACGCTCACCCCGCTCGGGGCCGCCCTGCTGCGGGCGCCCTGGCTGCCGCCGGGACTGGACGACGACGTCCGCGCGTAAGGGGGCAGCGCGGCCTGCCGCACCCCGGTCCGCGGGCGACGGTCTAGCCGTCGTCGCGGCCGGGGAAGCCGTCCAGTGTCGCTTCGACATATGCCATCACCTCCTCCTTGGGGATGCCGCGCACGTCCAGTTCGGCGAGGAACGTGCGCATGCGGGCCCAGTCGACCCCGCCGCGCAGGTCGTCCGCGGACGACTGCTTGACGTCGGGGCGGACGGCCGCGCCGCTCTTGCGGTTGATCCGGATGATCCCCTCGCGCCGGAGGAGGTCGTAGGCCTTGTTCACGGTGTGGAAGTTGATCGTCAGGTCGACGGCCAGCTGCCGGGTGGACGGGAGGCCGGTACCGGGCGCCAGCGCGCCTTCCGCGATGGCTTCCACCACCCGGTCCCGGATCTGTTGATAGATCGGTACCTCACTGTCGAGGTCGAGTACGAGATGCACATGCGCACTCTATCTGATATACATCTACTAGAACAGACGCTCATGGCAGTGGATCCGCTTCTCCGGCCCCTTCCGGAGGAGCGGACCCGAGGGAGGGATGGGTCCCATGGCACTGATGAAGGTCTCCGGCGACCGGCTCGTGGTCGAGTTCGAAGGACGGGAGCGGATGTGGCTGCGCCGTGACGGGCTGACGGTCCCGCTGGCCGCCGTCCGCCAGGTCGTCCCGGTCGGCCAGCCGCTGCGGGAAGCGCACGGCACCCGCAAGGGCCTGCAGATCTCCGGGGCCACCAAGATCGGCACCTGGGGCCTGGTGCTGGGTCCGCGTCAGCTCGTCGCGGCCTACCGGGGCAAGCCCGGACTGCGCGTGGTGCTCGACCGCGCCGCCTCCGGCGAGGAGTTCGACGAGCTGGTCCTCTCCCTCGACGACGCCGACCGGCTCGCGGGCCTCATCGGCGCCCACCTGGAGCAGAACCGATGAACCGACAGCACGACTCCGCCGGGCCACGCATCGAAGTGACGGGCCTCACCAAGCGGTTCGGTGCGGTGACCGCGGTCGAGGACCTGAGCTTCCAGGTCGAACCCGGTGTCGTGACCGGCTTCCTCGGCCCCAACGGGGCCGGGAAGTCCACGACCATGCGGATGATCCTCGGCCTGGTCGCCCCGACGGCGGGCACCGCGACCATCGGCGGCCAGCGCTACGTGGAGCTCGAGCACCCCTCGGCGACCGTCGGCGCCGCCCTCGACGCGACCGCGCTCCACCCCCGCCACACGGCCCGTGACCACCTGCGCATCTACTGCACCATGGGCGGTCATCCGGCGTCCCGCGTCGACCGGCTCATCGAGGAGCTGGGGCTCACGCAGCTCGCCGACCGCCGCACCCGCACCTTCTCCACCGGCCAGCGCCAGCGCCTCACGCTGGCCACCGCCCTGCTGGGCGACCCGCGTGTGCTCCTCCTCGACGAGCCGAGCAACGGCCTGGACCCGGAGGGCATCGCCTGGCTGCGGCACTTCCTGCGCGGCCTGGCGGCCGAGGGGCGCACCGTCCTCGTCTCCAGCCACGTACTGAGCGAGGTCCAGCAGATCATCGACGACGTCGTCATGATCAGCCGTGGCCGGCTGGTGGCGGCCGGACCGCTGGCCGAGATGGAGCGCTTCACCCCCCGGTCCGTGCTCGTCCGGTCCCCGGACGCCACGGCCCTGCGGGACGCGCTGATACGCGACGCGTCCGGCGGACAGGTCCGGGTCGAGGCCGCCCAGGACGGCTGGCTGCGGGTGTACGGGCTGACGGACTCCGCCGTCGCCGACGTGGCCGCGGCGGGCGGGCTCCGGGTCCACGGACTCGTCGTCGAGGAGGCGAGCCTGGAGCAGCTGTTCTTCCGGCTGACCGGGGACGGGGGCCGGGCGCCGGCTCCCGACGGCTCGGCGGCCCCGTACCCGACCGAAGAGGGGATCCAGCGATGAGCACACTGATCAGGGCCGAGTTCCGCAAGCTGCTGGCCACGCCGATGTGGATATGGGCCCTGCTGGTGGCCGTGGTGCTCGGCGGCGGCATGGTCGGCCTGCTCACGCTGGTGGGGCCGGAGAACTTCGACCCGCCGATGCCCGGTCTGGAGACCGAGGACGGCGTGCGCTCGGTGCTCGGCATGCTCGGGTTCACGGTGATCGTGCCGGCCGCGCTCGGCACGCTGGCGATGACCGGCGAGTACCGGCACCGCACCGCCACGTACACCTTCCTCTTCGCGCCGAAGCGGTGGCAGGTGCTGACCGCCAAGATCGCGGTCTTCGGCGTCGCCGGACTGGTCTACGGGCTGGTGCTGTCAGGCACCGCGGCCGCGGGCTTCTTCGGCGGGGTCGCGGCCCGCGGGGTGACGCCGGGCATGGCGTCCGCGGACGTCCTCCTGCTGCTCGGCCGGCTCGCCGTGACCATGGCCGTGTACACGCTGCTCGGCGTCGCCGTCGGTGCCCTGATCCGCAATCAGATCGCCGCGCTGGCGATCGTGGTGGGCTACCTGTACATGGGCGAGCTGACGCTGATGATGATCCCGGGCGTCAAGCTGCTCTACCCGCTGCTGCCGGGCGGTGCCACCGCCTCGCTCACCGGCTTCACCTACGTCGCGGACACCCTCGCCGACCAGTTGGCGACCAGTCCGGTGTCCCTGCTCTCCCCCGTGGGCGGCGCGCTGCTGCTCACCGGCTACGCTCTGGCCGCGTCGGTCGCCGCGGTGCTGGTCCCGATGCGACGGGACGTGCACTGAGGCCACCACGCGGAGCGGGTGCCCCGGACCGACATTCCGGGGCACCCGCGGGTGTTCGTGCAAGGGGACGCGAATCAGGCGGCGGCGCCGGCCGGGCTGGCCGCCTCCGCCTCCAGGCCCTCCATCTCCCGTATGAGGCTGGCGGGCCGCATGTCCGTCCAGTTCTTCTCGACGTACTCGAGGCACGCCTGGCGGGTGTCCTCGCCGAACACGACGGTCCAGCCCTTGGGAACCTCCGCGAAGGTGGGCCACAGCGAGTGCTGGTTCTCGTCGTTCACGAGTACGTAGAAGGAACCGTCCTCGTTGTCGAACGGGTTCTCCATGAAATTTCCCTCCTCAAGAGCGGGATCCGGTTGCCTCCGGCCCCGCGGAATCGTCTCCCGCCTGGTTCCGGACCGACAAGAAGATTCGTCCGGGACCGAAGCGGGCATGGTGCATGGATCGAACGGGTCAGCCGTTCCGGGCGAAGAAGTCGAGCAGAACGGCGTTCACCTGGTCGGGACGTTCCAGATAGCCGTAGTGGCCCGCGTCCCGGATCTCCGTGTAGAGCGCCCCGGGGACGACGTCGGCGACCTCCCGGCTCAGCGCCGCCGGCAGCACGAGGTCGTCCGCGAAGCCGATGACCTGGCAAGGGGTGCGGATCGCCCGGTAGGCGTCCAGCCGGCTGCCCTCGAGGTCGACGTCGAGCTGGGCCCGGTAGCCGGCCGCGTCGGTGACCGGCGCCATCTCGAAGATGTCGAGCCAGTCCTGGATCTCCTTGTCCTCCCGCAGCGTCGCGGGCGACAGGTTCTGCAGGGCGCGCAGCGTCGCCGCGTACAGCGGCGTCAGCCGGCCGCCGCTGTCATGGAACTCCCGCTCCGCCCGGGCGTGCGCGCGGCGCATCACGTCGGTGCGGCCCCGGGTCGCCATCAGCACCACCTGGGACACCAGGTCGGGCCGGGCCAGGCACAGTTCCTGGGCCACGTGCGCGCCGAGCGAGGTCCCCACCAGCCGGCAGGGGCCGGCGTCGAGGTGTTCGATCAGCGCGGCGGTGTCGGCGACGAGGTCGTCGACGGTGAAGCCTCCCGTGCCGGAGCCGGAGTGGCCGATGCCCCGGTTGTCGAAGGTGATCGCCCGGTAGCCGTGGCGCACCAGCGCCGGCACCTGGTGCAGGTGCCACGCCCTGCCTCCGGCTCCGGAGCCCATGACCAGCACGACGGGCTCCCCCCGCCCGGTCGTCTCGTAGTTCAGGCTGATGCCGTTCAGTCTCGCCGTCGGCATGGGCCGACCTCCGTTCCCGCCCAGTACGGGCGAACCGTTTCGCTTGTGGCCGCGGTGCGTCAGGCAGCCTTCGGCTCCGCGCCCGTCCGCCCCGCCGCCCGGTCCCAGTACGGGGCGAACAGCCGCGCCTCGTCCGGGATCCGCTCCGGGATGGGCCGGGAGATCGTGGTGTAGTTGAGGAAGTGCCGCCAGGTGACGTTCCCGGACACGCTGGATCCGCCCCAGCTTCCGCTGGAGAGCGTGGTGGTGAAGGGGACGCCGGTGCTGAAGCCGCCGGTGTTCGTCATGGTCGACTGGTTCACCACGACCCGGCAGTGCGTGACCGCCCGGGCGAGCCGCATGACCCGGTCGGGCCGGCTCGTGTGGACGGCGCAGCTGTGCCCGATGCCGCAGCGCTCCGAGACGAGCTGCACGAGGCGGACGGCTTCCTCGAAGTCGGTGTACTCCGCGAGGGCGAGCACCGGCGCGATCTTCTCCCGCAGCAGCGGCGAGTCCGCACCGGCATCGGCGCAGTGGGCGACGAGGACGGACACCTTGTCCGGCGCCGTGATCCCGGCCGCGGCAGCGATGTCGGCGGCCGGCCGGCCGATCAGGTCACGGTCCAGGGTCCGGCCGTCGGGCCACAGCGTCGCGACGAGGGCGGCCGTCTCCTCGGCGTCGCACACGTACGCGCCGGCGCGGACCAGGCCGTCACGGAAGGCGTCGGCGACCGAGCGGTGCACGAGGACGTTGCTCTCGGAGGAGCAGGACGTGCCGTGGTTGAACCCGGCGCCGGTGTGGATGTGGTGCAGCGCCTCGTCCAGGTCCGCTGTCTCGTCCACGACGACGGTGGGGTTGCCCACCCCGGCCCCGATGGCGGGCGTGCCGCTGCGGTAGGCGCGGCGCACGGTGTTGGAGCCGCCGATGGCGACGACGAAGTCGGCGGCGGCCATGAGGCGTTCGCCGGCGTCCCGGCCGGTGACCGGCAAGCACTGGAACAGGTCCGGGGGGACGCCGACCTCGGCGAGCGCGGCGCGCATGACCTCGATGGTGGCCTGCGCGGTGCGGTGCGCGCGGGGGTTGGGGCTGAAGATCACGGCGTTGCGGGTCTTCAGCATGGGCAGCGCGTTGCAGATGATGCCCGGAGCGGGCGCGGTGGCCGGGCTGGCCACGGCGATCACTCCGAGCGGCTTGGCCAGAGTGACGAGGCCCCGCTCGGGTTGTTCGTCGACGACGCCGACCGTTCGGACGCCGTGCAGGTCGTTCAGGATGCCGAGCACCCGTCTGCGCTGAAGCGCGTACATGGCCTCGGCGTCGCCGAGACCGGTCTCCTTCTGGCTGAGCCGCGCGAGACGGCGCGCGGTCTCCTCCCGATAACAGTGCCAGCCGACGGCCGCGACGGCCTCGTCGATTCCGGCCTGCGGCCATGACGCCGCTTCCGCCTCCGCCACGCGGGCGCGGCGTACCGCTTCGTCCACGGATTCGCTGATCACAGCTGCTCCCCTGGGGCGATCACTTGGGGCGCGAGCTCGGGCCCCCTTGTCGGCGCAAGGTAGCCGCGCCCCTCAGCCGTTCTCCACAGTTTCTGCCGACGGCAAATCCCCCTCCGCGCGGTGCCCGGCAGGGAGGCGGGAGTTCGTCAGATTTCGGCCAATCGCGCAGTTCCCTCTGGCGCACCTGAATAATTCATGATCCACGTGCTGAGGCGGTCATGCGTGTTCAGGGAACGGCGCACTACCGGCCCCCACCCCCTCATGACACGGTCGTTCATGTTCCGACCACCCCCCAAGGCAGGACGGGCGGCGCCCTCCGGGCGCCGGTCCGGCGGGTCCGGGGCGGCGGCCGGCCGAGGCACCGCCTGTCGTGCCCGGGCGGGAGTCGGGCCGCCGGAGCCGGGCAGCCGGGTCCGTCACGACACAGGGGGACTGTTCGATGCAGAGAATCCACTTCACCGCCGCCGATCTCGCACGCACCCGGATGCAGAGCACGCTCGGTCCGGTCGCCGAGGGCGTGTTCGCCCTGGGCGCGCTCACCAGATCACGCAGCGCCGACCTCGCCGGCTGGCGCAGCGAGGTCACCGGCCGACTGAGGGAGAGCTGTTCCCTGCGCCGGCCGCTCGGTCCCCTGCTGCAGTCCCTGCAAGCCCCCGACGACCTGCTGTTCCTCCTGGACTCCTCGCCCGACGCGGACGCCTCCGCGCTGGCCGCGCTCTCACTGACGCGGACCGAGGCGGTGCGGCTGGCCGTCGATGTCTGGCGGGCCGGAGTGGCCCCGCTGTGGGACGTGGTTCAACAGCGGCTGGACACCGAGTGCGACGCGCACGGCCGGATCGCGATGACCGGCGGGGTGGAACGGCTGCTGTCTACGCTGCACCCGCGGATCGTGTGGCGGCCGCCGGTCCTGGAGATCCACGACCGGTTGAACCGGGACGTGTATCTGGAGGGCCGGGGGCTGTTGCTGGTGCCGTCGGTGTTCCTGACGGGCGCCGCGGGGCGGGTGATCGGCACCGAACGGGACAGCGGCCAGGCCGCCCTGGTCGTCGGGATGCCGCCGGACGTCTCCTCGCTGTTCTCGCTGGCGTCGCAGGACGACGAGGAGGCAGGCGGCGAGCAGGCGCTGAGCGCGCTGGTCGGGCAGACCCGCGCGGCAGCGCTGCGACAGCTGACCGACACCTGCACGACGAGCCAACTGGCCTCCCGGCTCGGCATCTCGCCCGGCACCGCGAGCCAGCACGCCTCCGTGCTGCGGGAGTCGGGGCTCATCACCACCCGCCGGGTGCGCAACTGCGCCCTGCACACCGTGACCGCACTCGGCATGGCCCTGCTCGACGGACGGCTGCGGAACCGGCCGGCACCGGCACGGACGGCCGTCGGCGCGCAGCCGCCGGAGGTACGGCCGTACGGTCCGCTGCCGGTCCCCTGACGTCGACAGGAACGTCCGCGAGGGCCCGGCCCACGATCAAGCACCACACCAGCATCCACCATTCAAGGAAGGAACCCCGATGAACCTCTTCGACAGCCGCGCGCCCCGCACCGAGGTGTCCGCCGGACCGCTCCGTGGTACGGACGGCTCCCTGGTGATCGAGAACCTGGAGAACGTGGCGACCGACGCCGTCGCACTGTTCACCGTCTGTATCCGCAGCGTTCCCGCGGGCGGGGCCGAGGCCGTCGCCCCGTAGCGGAAAGGGTGTCCGACCTGTGCCACTTCAGGGGACGGCCGACGTGAAGTCGCGTGCGATCGCGTACTGACGTCGGTCGCCCCGTCGTGGTCCACCGCCTATCATCACCGCATGTGCACTGGAGTTCGACGGCTTCGACGGAGAAGCCACCGAAGATCGCAGACCGCGCAGGGGGGCCTCGGGTGATGTGGGGGTTGGGACGCCGGTCCGCCACCGGCCGCGTGCACGAGGACGGGCACGAGGGGGAGGCGGACGGCATTCACGGGGAAGGCGCCGACGGTGTCGGGCGTACCGCGCGGAAGACCTCGCCGCTGCCGGATCTGCCGGCGCCGAGGCTGGCCCGCACGATCCTAGAGGTCGTTCTGCTCGGCTACATGAGCATCACCCTGATCAACCTCGCGGGCATGCCTCACACGGATCTGTCGCTCGGCACCTCCGTCCTGGCGCTGATCCTCATCTACCTGCTGCAGCGGCATCATTCCAGCGCGCACGTCCATCTGGCGCCGGGCCGGCAGAAGGCGCTGACGCTCGGCGCGCAGGCGGTGCTGACCTATCTGCCGCTCGCGCTGTTCGGTTCCCAGTGGGGCGCGATGGCCGGTTTCCTCGCCGGCTCCCTGCTGCTGCTCCTGCCACCGCGGGCGGCCTGGCCGGCGTACGGGCTGGTGGGCGTCTCGATGCTGCTGCCGCCGCTGCTGGACCGCTTCCCGCTGCAGGAGTCGTTCTACCTGTCGCTGTCGACGCTGCTGACCGGCCTGGTGGTGTTCGGGCTGTCGCGGCTGTCGTCGCTGATCCACGCCCTGCACGACACCCGGCTGGAGCTGAGCCGGCTCGCGGTGACGCAGGAACGGCTGCGGTTCGCCCGGGACCTGCACGACCTTCTCGGCTACAGCCTGTCCGCGATCACGCTGAAGAGCGAGCTGATCCACCGTCTGGTGCCCACGAATCCGCGTCGGGCGATGGACGAGGTCAGCGAACTCCTGGAGATCTCACGGCAGTCGCTGGCGGACGTGCGGGCGGTGGCCAGCGGACTGCGGGCGATGTCGCTGAAGCAGGAACTGGGTTCGGCCCGGTCACTGCTGGAAGCCGCCGACGTGCGGGTGGAGACGGACGTCCGGATGGGGACGATCGACCAGCAGGTCGACACGGTACTCGCGGCCGTGCTGCGGGAGGCCGTGACGAACCTCCTGCGCCACACCCGGGCGACCTCCTGCCGGATGGAGGCGGTGCAGGAGAACGACCTGGTCCGGCTGTCCATGACCAACGACGGCGTGGACCCGGCCTACCGGGACACCTCCCCGCACAGCGGCAGCGGCCTGGGGAACCTCGCCGTGCGGCTGCGGGCGGTCTCCGGAACGCTCGACGTCGAACGCCGTCCGGACGGGACGTTCCAGCTGGTGGCCCAGGCGCCCGCCAGGCTGCTGCGACCGCTCCCTGACCTGGACGACGACACGTACGCCGAGGACTCCGTCGCCTGACCCGCGGACGCCGTGAGCGGGCCGCGACGGGCCGGGCCGGGGGCGTCCGGCCGACGGATCGCCCCGGCCCCGGGCCCCCGCCATGTGAAGAGTTCACTTCCTGCGGATGACGGGTGCACTGTCTGTTCCCGGCCACGCCTCGCAGAATCGTTCGAGCGTGGCCG
>NZ_JBHJQP010000033.1:0-51451 GCF_042262625.1 Streptomyces sp. NPDC056347
GGGGGGGGGGGGGGGGGGGGGGGGGCGCCCCCCCCCCCCGGCCCCGGCCCGCGCGCGCGGGCCCGCGGTCAGGCCACGGCGCCGGCGACTCCGGTGCGGCCGTCGGGGACGCCTGCGATGGTGACGACGGTCCGGGTGCGTACGTCCTCGCCGAGCACCCCGGTCAGGGCGTCGGTGACGGCGGTGACCAGGCGGGCGGGGGCGTCCGGGACCTCCGGCAGGTGATACGCCGCCTCCCGCATGCTGAGGGTGACGAGAGGGGCGTCGAGATCGGTCGGCTCGCCGCCGATGCCCCGGCGGTGCCGGGGGATGCCGATGAGGTCCACTCCGACGAGGCGGCGGAACCCCTCGCCGTAGACCGTGCCGACCGCGTCGGTCAGGGCGCCGATCAGCTTCGGTTCCACGGTTCCGTCGAGGGTCTCCTCGCGAATGTGCACGGTGAAGTGCGGCATGGCGGCAACTCCGTTCGGGGCATGGGTACTCTCGGAGAGTTCGCTTTGCGAACAAAGCGAAATATCTTTGATGGCAAAGATAAATGGGGAGAGGTGTGCGATGTCAAGGCCCGGGGCGCACGATGCCGTCGACGACGGCGGGAGCGGGGTCGACGACGCCGTCAGGACGTTGCTGCTGCTCATGCCCCGGATGGTGGGACGGGTCAAGAAGATCCCGGTGCCCGGGGCGCTGCAGTCCCTCGCGCTGGCGCCGCGCCATCTCTCGCTGCTCTCCTACCTGCTCTTCGACGGGCCGATGACCGTGAACGAGCTGGCGGCGCGGCTCCAGGTCGCGCCGACGACGGTGAGCCTGCTGGTCGGCGACCTGAGCCGGAAGGGAATCCTGGAACGGCGCGAGGACACGGCGGACCGGCGGCGCCGGATCGTCGCCATCGCCCCCGACCAGCAGCCCGCGATCACCGCCTGGCTGGCCCCGGGCGCGGCCGCCTGGCGCGAGGCGCTGGCCCCGCTGACCCCGGACCAGCGGCAGCTGTTCGTCGACACGCTGCTCGCGTACGAAGCCGCGGCCGGCGGCGCGGAACGCGGCTGAGCCGGGCCCCGCTCCTCACGGCCGCCAGGACACCCGGTGTTCCGCGAGGTGGGCCAGGACCGCGTGATTGGCCTCCCAGCCGTCGGGGAATTTGACCGTGACGCCGAGCTGGACCGGCTCCGTCGAGGGGTGTTCGTCCAGCAGCTCCGCGACGCCCGCCCGGCAGACCACGACACAGGCGTGCCGGTGGCGCGAGGCCAGCACGCACAGGCGGCCCGTCTCCAGGTGGAAGGCCGTGGCGTCGGGGCGGCCGGACAGCGGGTGCAGCACCACCGTCACGTCGAACTCGCGGCCCTGGAGCCGGTTGGCCGTGTCCACCGCGACGCCGCTCACCCCCAGCTCCGCCAGGGCCGCCCGTACCGCCGCCGCCTGGTCGCGATGGGCGGTGCCAACCGCGATCCGGTCCGCCGTCACCGGCACCGGGTCCGGCGAACGCTCGCTCGTCGCCAGACCGCCCCGGTCCAGCATCCGGCGGACCACCAGGGCCACCGCCCGTACCGCCTCCGGGTCGGTGCGCGGGGTGTGCCGGGCCGGCAGTTCGAGCAGCCCCCAGCCCGACTCCGCCGCCTCGTCCAGCACCCGGTCCGGGGCCGAACCGTCCGACGCCGCGACGAACGACAGCCGCCGGTCACCGTGGTCCGTCCCGCTGCGGAACCGGGTGTACGGGTAGAACGCGTCCGACACCAGCGGCGCCGCCGAGGCGGGCAGCCGCCACGACACCGGCAACCGGTGCTGCGGCAGCCGCGGATTGTGCGCCAGCAGTGTGGAGACCGCGCTCGCCGACGGGTCGTACGACAGCCCCGCCCACTGGTCCGCGCCCACGATCGAGAACGGGTCCAACTGCCCCGGATCGCCGACGAAAAGCGCCCGCTCGAAGAGCCCCGCGACGGCCAGCAACGCGTCCGAACGCATCTGGTACGCCTCGTCGACGATCGCATGGCCCCACGGCTCGACGTTCTTCACATGAGCCCACTTGGCGGCCGTGGAGATGACGACGTCGAGCCCGGCGAGATCGGCCGCCTTCGCCGACTTCCGTACGTTGTCCAGCCCGTCCAGCACCTTGTCGTACGGGTCGGAGTCGCTGCTGTGCAACCGGCCCACCGGCAGCTCCGGCTCCTTCTCCGCAAGCCGCACCACCAGGTCGTCGACCTGGGCGTTGGTCTGCGCGACCACCATCAGCGGGCGCCCGGCCGCCGCCAGCTCCAGCGCGGCGCGCACCACCAGCGTCGACTTGCCCGCGCCTGGCGGGGAGTCCACCACGATGCCGCGCTCCGTACCGCCCAGGGTGTCGGCGAGGATCGCCTCCGTCGCCCGCGCGGCCCGGGTGCCCGGATCGAGGCCGGGGCCGGGAACGTCCGTCGCGGCAACGGGCACAGCAGATGTCACAGCAGGTCCTCCGTGGTCACCGGGTCGGGATGCTCGGCATGCCCGGACGCGCCCGGCGGGCCGCCGTGCGTCCAGGGCGTGTCCTCCGGGTCGGGCAGCTTCGGGCCGCCGCGCTGCTCGTGCTCGAAGAGCGTCCAGGCGATCCGGTCACCCGGCCCGGGCACCGAACCGGGTGCCGGCTCCTTGCCCCGGCCCATCCGGTCCAGCACCCGCAGCACCAGGCCGCCGTCGTCGTCGTACGCCACGAACTCGGCGGCCTGCGGCCTGCCGTCCAGCGAGCGGTACACCCTGGTGCGCTCGCCCAGATGGGGCCGCTCCCGCGTGCGGACCGTGAGCAGCGGGCGCGGCGAGGGGCGCTTGGACTCGGTGTACGCCATCACCACCTCCGTCACCTCCGCCACGAACGCCTCACCGGCGAGCCGCCGCCCGGCCAGCACCAGCGGATCGTCCAGCGCCTCCTGGGCCTCCAGCTGGGCCTGCGCCGTCTCCCGCCCGGCCAGCTTCTGCGCCGCCGTCACCGCGTCGTCCCGGCGGGGCTGCGGCGGCTCGCCCGAGCGCACCCGGTCCCGGTGACCGGTGAACGACCAGCGGTCCCGCGTCCACCGCTCCTCGGCCCGGGGTCCCCCGGGCAGCTCCCGCAGCACGTCCAGCGCCTGCCACACCGCGTCCCAGGTCGGCCGCGTCACCCCGGCCAGCAGCGCCCCGATGTCCCGCTCGGCGGCGGACAGCTCGCCCAGCCGGGCATCGGCCGCCAGACCGTCCTCGGCCGCGGAGAGGGAGTTCCGCGCCCGGTCGTACCGCTCGACGGCGGGCGCCAGCAGCCGGTTGTCGAACGCCGGGTCCGTGGCCGGACCGGCCGGCGGGCACAGCAACTGCCCCTCGCCGTCCCGCCCCAGCTCCGCCCGGTACGCCGCCGCCGCGCCCGACTCGCCCGCCGGCGGGTCGATCCAGGCCAGCAGCGCCCCCAGGTGCTGGTCCTCCAGGCTGCTCTGCCCGGTCGCCCAGTGCCGGTTCAGCAGATCCGTCGCCGCCAGCAGCAGCGACGAGCCGGGCACCCTGGCCCGCTCCCCGTAATGCGTCAGCCAGCGGCCCAGCAGCGGCACCCGGGCGGGCGCCGGATACGGGGCGTCCGGATCGTCCTCGGCGGTGCGCCGGAACCGCGTCGAACGGCCCAGCAGCCGGACGTACTCGATGCCCGCCCGGCTCGGCACGATCAGCTGCGGCGCGTCCACGCACAGCTCGACCTCGACCTTGGCCCGCTTGCCCGTCCCCGGATCCGTCTCGTTCCGCTCGGCGGGCTCGACCACGTCCTCGTACGCCTCGATGTGCGGCAGCACCGCCTCGGCCAGCTCGGCGAGGAACGCGAACCGCAGATCCCGGTCGCGCGGCTGCGCCACCGTCAGCAGCCGGGGCGCGTCCCGGTCCGTCCCGACCAGCGCGCCCAGCGGAGCACCCGCCTCGCCCGCCGTGGTCAGCGGGACCAGCACCAGCGGCCGGTCCGTGAGATGGCGGTGGCGGACCGTGGCCAGCGGCCGCGCCCGGCCGCTCTCCACCGCCTCCAGCCGGGCCAGTGTGCCGATCAACGACATCCCGCACCGCCCTCCAGCGCCTCGGCCCGCAGCGCCGCCGCCCGCCGCAGCGCCGCGACCGTCGGGTCCGCCGGATCGCCCTCCTTGCCCGCGGCGGCCGCCAGCACCGCGCCCACCGTGGTCAGCCCGCCCAGCTCCCCGCGCACACTGCGCCCCAGCGCCTCCACCGCACCGGCCGCACGCGCCTTCGCCCGGCAGTGGAAGGCCAGCTCGCAGGCGGCCAGGCACTCCGGGGCGTACGCCGCGCCGACCGACTCCACCGCCGCGTCCAGCCGCTCGCGGGGGCACTCCGGATCGAAGGTGGTGCCCTCGGGCAGGGCAGCCGCGATGTCCTCGATCCGGGCCAGCCGGGTCAGCTGACGGCGGGTGACCGCGCGCTGCTTGCGCACATCCACCACCGAGGCGGTGGGCAGGTTGGAGAAGTCCTTCGGACAGACCAGCAGCACCCGGTGGCCGACCTCGGCGCCCTCGGTCCGCTCCGCGACCCGCTCCAGCGCCAGCACGTAGACGGCGGACTGGCGGGCCGCCGCGCCGACCTTCGCGGCGTCGGCGGAGCCGTCGATCATCGGGAACGACTTGATCTCCACGACCGTCCACGTGCCGTCCGGATGCACCGCCACCGCGTCCGGCTCCAGATAGGCGGGGGACCCCGCCACCTCCAGCGCCAGCATCGGGTGGTCCAGCAGCGCCCAGGCGCCCGCCCGCGTCGCCTCCCGCAACGCCAGCGCCGTACGCGCCGCACGGCCCTCGGGGCCCGCGGCCGACAGATCCGGCACCGCGACCTCGCGCGGCGGCTCCCCGCCGGGGGCGAGCCGCTCGTGCAGCAGCCGGATCAGCTCCGCGCCGCCGTCGGCCTTGACCCTGGCCTCGAAGGCGTTGCCCCGGACGAAGGCGAACTGCGACTGGCCGAACGGCGCCGGTGCGCCGAGCGCGGCCGCCAGCGCGGCCTTGTCGACCCCGGCCCCGTCCAGCAGGGCGCGGCGGCGGCAGCCGGGGTTGGCGGCGAGGGCGGCCAGTGCGCGGGCGTCCAGCGGACGCGGCGCGACCGCCGGTCCGCGCAGCTCAGCGAGCCGCTGCCGGAGTGTCGTCGCCGGCCGTTCCCGCTCCCGAGGGAGCGCCGGAACCGGCCCGGGGGGTGCCGCCCGACGCGGCGTCGACGGCGTCTGCGGAGGTGGTCCGCTGGCCAGGGATTCGCTCACCCGCCGAAGTCTCGCACCCGGCACTGACAATCGGGGATTCCGCACCGGAAACCGGGGATTCCTTACGGGTGGCCGGGGACTCGGCCTTCGGGGCGAGCCGCGGGAAGCGTACGGAGAACCGCTCCGCGACCCGGTCCGCGAACCGCATCAGCGGCCGGGCCAGCAGCGCCCCGACCCCCATCACGGCGGCGCCCGCCACCGCGTCGAGGAAGTAGTGGTTGGCCGTGCCCATCACCACGAGCACGGTGATCACGGGGTAGGCGACGCCCGCGGCCCGTACGTACGGGTTCCGGCCGTGGCGCCACAGCAGGATGCCGCACCAGATCGCCCAGCCGACGTGCAGGCTCGGCATCGCCGCGTACTGGTTCGTCATGCCGCCCATGCCGCGCGGGGCGCTGGCCTCGTTGCCCCACCAGCCGTACGAGCTGTACTGGGCCATGGTGTCGACGAAGCCGTGCCGGGCCTCCAGCAGCCGGGGCGGGCAGGTCGGCAGAAGTGTGAAGCCGATCAGGCCGAGCATCGTGGAGGTCATCAGCCAGGCGCGGGCCCGGCGGTAGATCTCCTGGCGGCGGCGGAAGAGCCAGACCAGGACGACCGGTGTGACGAGGTAGTGCAGGGAGGCGTACGCGAAGTCGGAGGGTATGCCTATGGAGGGGTGGGCGGTGAACAGCCGGTTCAGCGGATGCTCGAAGTTGATGTGGAGCGTCTTCTCCAGCCGCAGGATGCTCAGCCCGTGGTCGACGGCGGTCGACACGTCACCGCGCGCCACCAGACGGCCCGCCGAGTAGGCTCCGTACACCAGGGCCAGCAGCGGCAGCTCGGTCCACCAACGGGGCCGCGGGCGCGGCGCGGGCGCGGTGCGGGCATCCTGCATCCGGTAGCTCTCCATCATGATTTCATGCGACCGACGACGAGCGTTCAACCGTACGGTGCGATGCGGCCGTGATTCCCCCGGGGTCCGTATGGGCCCGGTGCGTGCGGATTCCTCCGCGGGGAGTGGGACGCCGCACCCGCCCGCGAGGTTGCCTCCCGATCATGTGCGGGATGATGGTACGACCGGATGACCGTGTCGTCCCGGTTCCCGGTCGAAGGTCACCGAACCCCGGCCCCCGAACACAGCCCAGGGAGGCCGTCATGGCACCGCGAATCCTGCTCGCCCGGCACGGCCGCACGGAATGGTCCGTCAACGGCAACCACACCGGCCGGACGGACATCCCGCTGCTCGACTCCGGCCGGGAGGGCGCGAAGCTCCTCGGCGAACGGCTGCGGCGCGCGCCCTGGAACGGGCTGCCGGACGTGGAGGTGCGCACCAGCCCGCTGCTGCGGGCCAGTGAGACCTGCGAGATCGCCGGGTTCGGGGACCGCGCCGAGCCGTGGGACGCGCTCCTGGAGTGGGACTACGGCGCGTACGAGGGGATGACCCCGGCCGGGATCAGGGCGATCCGGCCGGACTGGTTCATCTGGCGCGACGGCGTGCCGGACGGCGAGACCAGGGCCGAGCTGTCCGCCCGCGCCGACGAGATCGTGGCGTGGGCCCGCTCGGCCGACCGCGACGTACTGGTCTTCGGCCACGGCCACATCCTGCGGGCCCTGGGCGCACGGTGGCTCGGCGAGGACGTGTCGTTCGCGGCGCGCATCCGGCTCGACCCGACCTCGCTCTCGGTGCTGGGCTGGGCGTACGGCGCCCCCGCGATCGAACGCTGGAACGACACCGGCCACCTGGACGGCTGAGCGCCCTCCGGAGCGCTACACGGAGGCCGTCGCCGCGTACCGGTCCAGGAACTCCCGCACCTCGGCCGTGGCCCGCTGCGGCTTCAGCGTCTCCACGGCCGCCGCGAGCATCCCCCGGATACGGGTCGACTGGACGTGATCCAGCAGGTCCAGCACCTCGTGGCCGGTGGCCGCCGCCTCCTCGGCCCGGCCGGCGCGGGCCAGGTCCCAGGCCAGCTCGGTGCGGTACAGCGCGAGGTTGCGGGTGAAGTGCGGGTCCTGGAGCCGGGTGGCCCGCCGGGCGTGCCGGGCCGCCCGGGACCAGTCGCCCAGCGCCGACCAGCACTGCGCCTCCAGCATCTCCAGCTCCGCCTCCCGGAAGAAGCTCATCCACTCCGGATCGGAGTCGGACGGCCCCCGGCCGAAGGCGGTGAGCGCCCGGCCGATGGCCCGCTCGCAGCCCGTACGGTCCCCGAGCCCGGCCCGCCCGCCCGCCTCCCGCAGGGCCAGCAGCGCCTGGAGCCGGGGCGAGCCCAGCGGCTGCGCCGCCCGCTGCCCGGCCTCCGCCGCACGCACCGCCTCGCGGTGCCGCCCGGTGTCCCGGGCCAGGAACGACGTATTGCAGAACGCGTGTGCCTCCAGCGCCGGATCACCGGAGACCCGCGCCGTGGCCAGCGCCTCCGCGTAGTGCGAGCGGGCGTCCTCCAGCCGGCCCGAGTCGTGGGCCAGCCAGCCCACCGAGATGGCCAGCTCGCCGGCTCCGGCGTGCAGCCGGTCGGCGGTGGAACGCCGGGCGGCGGACCCGGAGTCCAGCAGTTCGTACGCCGCGCGCAGCGGGCGGGAGGCCTTGCGGTACAGGCCGTCGCCGCCGTGCCGGTCGTCGAGCAGCCGGATCTGCCGCACCGCCTTCTCGACGGCGCTCACCTCTTTCTCGCCGACCCGGCGGGGGTGGGGGAGTGTGGCGGCAGCGGCGGACGTGCCGCCGAGGCTCAGGCCCAGGGTCGCGGCCAAAGTGGTGCCGCTCGTCATGAATACGCGACGCAGCACGTCGCTCTCCTCGTCGGGGTTGCTGTGGAGCGTAGGGGGTGGTGGGGGGAAGGCGGTGGACCGTGCCGCCCGTCCGCGCACGGATTCGCGCGGTGAGAAGCCCAGGTCCGCCAGGGTCGTGCCGGGGAACATGTGCAGGAAGACCCGTTCGTACGCGTAGTTGGGGCAGCGGATCTCGCCGGATTCCACGCGTCCGATGTACCGGGCGTCGCACGCGACCTGCTCGCCGATCTCACGGGCCGATCTGCGTACGGCGGCAGCGAACTCCCCGGCGGAGCGCTGTCCGCGCAGCCGCCGGAAGGCGAGGTTGGGCACTGCCCCTGTCGACACCATGGACGGGACCTCTCTTCTGCAGCACCTCTGCAGCCGGGTCCCTTGTGTCCGGTGTCCCGGCGGATGACCCGACGGAGCTAAAACGTACCGGCTGTTGTGGATCACCACACACGACGTTTATGGGTAAAGAGGGCATTACGGGCGGGATCCGCCATGAACTGCCACCCTTTGCGGCGGCGTGGCACCGTAGCCCTTGACGCCGTCGGAGCGTTGGTCCATGTGACCACGGAATCCGGCTCCGCCCGGCGATGAGAGGAGAGGTCCCTTGTTGCATCTCGGCACGGAGACCGACTCACTGACCACTGCGACGACCCCTGCCGCCCCCGACACCCCGGTGTGCGCGCCGTTCCCCGAGGAGTACGGCCCGGCCCCCTGCGATCTGGTGACCGTACCGGCCCGGCAGGGGCTGGAGGCCGTGGACATCCTGCGCCGGGACACCGGGCGGGGCGTCGGGCCGGTGCTGCACGACGGCGCCTGCGACACCCTCGGCTTCCTGGTGCCGCCGGGCACCGCCGACGCGTGGGACGTGCCCGGCAGCGCCTGCACCCGGACCGCGGGCCGGGGGCTGCGCATCCCGGCCGAGCCGCCGGGCGCCGGCAACGACTGGCTGCTGCCGCCCGAGGCCGACTCCCCGGTCACCGACCCGACGGTGCTGCGGGCCGCGCTCGACCAGGCGGCCCGGCTCATCGAGGCCGCCGACAGCTGCAGCTGACCGCGCCGGCGGCCGTCGCCGGCCGCCGGGCCCGCCCACGCGCCGATAATGGGCAGGTGGGCGGGTTTCCCCGGCACGGCCGGTTCCGTACCGGTCCGGAGCGAAGAGCAGTGAGCGGGTACGAGCAGCGGTGGCACGTCGAGGTACGTCGTCGGACGGGAACGCGGGCGCCCGCAGACGGTCCGACCGGAAGGCCGGGGCAGGGAAAGGGGCGGGGAACGGAACGGGGAAGGCGACCGGGGGCCGGAGCGGGCGTGGGGCGGAACCCCTCGCCGAGCCGGTGGACGGCGCCCTCGCCGAACTCGTACCCGACCGGGAGCGGCCGCGCGCCTGGACGCTGACGCTGGACGGGGCCCCGCAGTCCCATGTGGACCTCGACGACCCCACGTACCTGTCCTTCGAGTACCAGCGCAGGATCGGCCACATCATCGACCTCCTGGCCCCGCCCGGGCAGCCGCTGCAGGTGGTGCACCTGGGCGGCGGGGCGTTCACGCTCGCCCGCTACATCGCCGCGACCCGGCCCCGCTCCACCCAGCAGGTCATCGAGGTGGACGCCGCTCTCGTCCAACTCGTCCGCCGGGAGCTCCCGCTGGACCCGCAGGCCAGGATCAGGGTCCGTGCCACCGACGCCCGCGCCGGGCTCGGGAAGATCCAGGACGGCTGGGCGGACCTCGTCATCGCCGACGTCTTCAGCGGCGCCCGCACCCCCGCCCACCTGACCAGCACCGAATTCCTCGCCGAGGTCCGCCGGGTCCTGAAGACCGGCGGGAGCTACGTCGCCAACCTCGCGGACGGGCCCCCGCTGGCCCATCTGCGCGCCCAGATCGCCACCGCGGCCACGGTCTTCCCCGAACTCGCGCTCGCCGCCGACCCGGCCGTGTGGCGCGGCAAGCGGTTCGGCAACGCGGTGCTGCTCGCCTCCGACCTGACGCCCCGGCTCGCCGAGCTGACCCGCAAGGTGGCCACCGACCCGCACCCCGGCCGCGTCGAACACGGGCGGGCGCTGGCCGACTTCACCGGCGGCGCCGTGCCGGTGCGCGACGCCGAGGCCCGCCCCTCCCCGGCCCCGCCGCCCGCCGCCTTCGGCTGAGGCCGACGGGGCGGGGCGTGCGGTCGTGCTCCCCGCCGCCCCTGGACCCTTGAACCCTCGATCCCTCGAAGGATCGAAGGCTCGAAGGGGGGAGGCGGGCGCGCCGCCCCCGACCGCCCCGCCGTGCCGTCCCCCGTTCACCTTCCGGCGGGCGGATGTCCGGGGGCGCGGCGGCCGGGCGCCGGGCGGTGCCGTGCGCGCCGTGCCGGGGCCTTGGGCCCGTACCGTCCGCCGGGCCGCGCCCTGGCCTGCGGGTTCTCCGTCCGGGGTGAAGTCGCCCCGGACGTATACGGATCGTGGCAAGACCCGGGCGGGACACGGTCCCGTGACTTGCCGGACACGCTCGGGCAACGGAAGCGTCTTCAACTCTTGACACCCACCCCTTCAAGGCAGGAACCTTCCGACATCGACGCGTGGGAGCGCTCCCACGTCGGGCGGGTCCCCCGCCCGCTCCCGTTCCCGCCGCCGGCCGCGCCGCGCGACCGGAACACCGAGCCCCACCCCGGCACGTCCCACCCGGAACAAGGAGTAGTGGAATGCGCATCACCCGCACCGTCGCCGGTCCGAGCCGCAGAGCCGCGGTTCTGGCCGTCACGGGCCTGACGGTCCCGGCCCTGTTGCTGACCGGCTGCAGCAGCGACTCGGACACGTCGGGGAGCAAGGGCCCCGACGCGAACGGGAACGTCACGCTGACGATCGCCGACTTCGGGCAGTTCGGCTACAAGGAGGCCGGGCTCTTCGCCAAGTACCACGAACTGCACCCGAACGTCACGATCAAGGAAGACGCCACCGCCGACGAGAAGGTCTACTACCCCAAGCTGCTCCAGCAGCTGAACTCGAACAGCGGGCTCGCCGACATCCAGGGCATCGAGGTCGGCCGGATCAAGGAGATCGTCGACACCAAGGCGGACTCCTTCGCCGACCTGAGCAAGATGATCGACGTCGACGAGTGGGTCTCCTGGAAGGCGAAGCAGGCCACCACCCCGAGCGGTGCGGTGATCGGCGCGGGCACCGACATCGGCCCGATGTCGCTCTGCTACAACACCGAGTTGTTCGAGAAGGCCGGGCTGCCGACCGACCGCGAGGAGGTCGCCAAGAAGGTCGCGGGCGGCTGGGAGGACTACCTCAAGCTCGGCGAGGAGTACAAGAAGAAGGCCCCCGCGGGCACGTACTTCATGGACTCCGCGAGCGCCATGTTCAACGCCGTGGTCAGCTCCAACGCCGAGCAGTACTACGACAAGAGCGGAAAGCCGATCTACAAGGAGAGCTCCAGCGTCCAGCAGGGCTGGAACCTGGCCGCCGAGGTCGCGTCCAAGAAGCTCTCCCAGGGTCTCGCCCAGTTCGACCCCAACACCTGGGTCCCCGCGCTGCGCAAGGGCACCGTCGCCACGGTGACCTGCCCCGCGTGGATGGCCGGGCAGATCTCGGTCAACGCCGGTGAGGGCAACAAGGGGAAGTGGGACATCACCACCGCGCCCGGCGCCACCGCCGCCAACTGGGGCGGTTCCTTCCTCGCCGTGCCCAAGTCGGGCAAGAACGTCGAGGAGGCCGGCAAGCTCGTGAAGTGGCTGACCGCCCCGGAGCAGCAGGCCGCCGTGTTCAAGGCGATCGGGGTCTTCCCGTCCAACAAGGGTGCCTACGAACTGCCCGACGTGAAGAACGCGAAGCTCCCGTACTTCAACGACGCGCCGATCGGGCAGATCTACGCCGACGAGGCCAAGACCATCCCCGAGGCGGTGCTCGGCCCGAAGGACGCCACCATCAAGGACACCATCTCCACCCAGATCACCAACATGGAACAGCGCGGCACCGCCCCCGACAAGGCGTGGAAGGCCGCGACCGACGCCATCGACAAGGCGATCGGCTGACCGCCGCCGGTGCGGGCACCGCCCCTCCCGGGGTCGCCCGCACCGGCCCGCCCACGCCCCGCTGCCCGAAGGCACGCCCCCCGCAACCCGCACACCTCGCGCCTCGCATCCCGCACCCCGTGCCTTGCGCCTCGCACCCCGCACCCCGCACCCCGCACCCCAGGGAAGGACTCCCGCCCGTGGCCACCTCGATCCCCACCCGGGACGCGCACGTCCCGCCACCCGGCGGATCTCCGCACGCCCCGGCCGGTGCCGCCCGGCGGACCTGGCGGAGCCGGCTGTGGCGTTTCGACGACAAGGCATCGCCGTACGCCTACATCGCCCCGTTCTTCCTGGTGTTCGGCGCGTTCGGGCTCTACCCGCTGCTCTACACCGGATGGATAGCCCTGCACCGGGTGGAGATGACCGGGCTGGACCGGATGGAGTGGGTCGGCTGGGAGAACTTCGGCACGATCCTGCGCGACTCCGAGTTCTGGACGGCCGTCACCAACACCTTTCTGATCGGCGTCATGTCGACGGTCCCGCAGCTGCTGGTCGCGCTGGGTCTGGCCCATCTGCTGAACTACCGGCTCCGCGCCAGCGCCTTCTGGCGGACCGTCGTCCTCACCCCGTACGCCACCTCGGTGGCCTCCGCGGCACTCGTCTTCGCCCTGGTCTTCCGGGCCGACGGCGGCCTGCTGAACTGGGTGCTGCACTTCGTCGGGCTCGGCGACACCAACTGGGCCAACGGCCACTGGACTTCGAAGATCGCCATCTCCGTCATCGTGATCTGGCGCTGGACCGGCTACAACGCCCTGATCTACCTGGCCGCCATGCAGGCCGTGCCGGCCGATCTGTACGAGGCGGCCTCGCTGGACGGCGCATCGCGCTGGCAGCAGTTCCGCAAGGTGACCATCCCCTCGCTGCGGCCCACGATCCTCTTCACGATCGTCATCTCCACCATCGGCTCCATGCAGCTCTTCGGCGAGCCGCTGCTGCTGGAGGGCGGCCGCCTCGGCGCCATCGGCGGCAACGAGAATCAGTACGAGACGCTCAGCGTCTACCTCTACAACTACGGCTGGAACCTCGGGCATCTCGGCCCGGCAGCCGCCGTCGCCTGGGCGATGCTCGCCCTCCTGCTGATCATCGCCGCGGCCAACTGGCTCGTCGGCCGCCTCGTACGCAAATCCGCGGTCTGACCGGGAGCGACACTCATGACCACGACCAGCCCCACCAGGACCCCGGACCCCACCGCCGCCGTCGATCCGGCCGGCCCGGCCGCCCGCCGCCGGGTGGCACGGCGCCCGATCCGCTTCCGGCCCGGCGCGGGACAGCAGCTGAAGGGCGGCCCGTTCGCGTACCTCGCCCTGGCCGTCGTCGGCATCGGCTCGCTGCTGCCGCTCTACTGGACGCTGGTGGCCGCGTCCCACACCCAGGACGAAGTCCTCGCCACCACCCCGCCGTTCCTGCCCGGCGGACGGCTGCCGCACAACCTCGAAGCGGCCTGGAACAGCGCCAACCTCGGCAAGGCCATCGTCAACAGCGTCGTCGTCTCCGGCTGCATCACCGTGGCGACGCTCTTCTTCTGCACCCTGGCCGGTTACGCCTTCGCCAAGATGCGCTTCCGGGGCCGCGGCGCGCTGATGACCGGCGTCATCGCCACACTCACCATCCCGCCGCAGCTCAGCGTCGTACCGCTGTTCATGATGATGTCCGACATCGGCTGGGGCGGAAAGCTGGAGTCGGTGATCTTCCCGACCCTGGTCAGCGCCTTCGGGGTGTTCTTCATGCGGCAGTACCTGAGCGAGGCGCTGCCCTACGAGCTCGTCGAGGCCGCCAAGATCGACGGCGCGAACAACTTCCGCATCGTGCTCAGCGTGGTGCTGCCGGTCGCCCGCCCCGCGATGACGGTGCTCGGCATGCTCACCTTCGTCCAGGCGTGGAACGACTTCTTCTGGCCCTACCTCGCGCTCAACCAGCAGAACCCCACGCTCCAGGTGGCCCTCGGCCAGCTGAGCGCCTCCTACACCCCCGATCAGAGCATCGTCATGGCCGGCGCGCTGATCAGCACACTGCCGCTGCTCGTGGTGTTCGTGATCTTCGGCAAGCAGATCGTCGGCGGGATCATGTCCGGCGCCGTCAAGGGGTGACACCGGCCCCTCCCGGCCGCCCCTCCCTGCCCCTGCCACCTGCCCCCCATTCCTTCGCACACCCTGGGAGCGCTCCCGCATGACTGTCGTACGACCCGACACCGCCCCGAAGTCCGCCGCCGAGACGTCCGCGCAGTTCCCGCCCGGCTTCGTCTGGGGCGCGGCCACCGCCGCCTACCAGATCGAGGGCGCGGCGGCCGAGGACGGCCGCACCCCCTCCATCTGGGACACCTTCAGCCGCACCCCGGGCAAGGTCCGCAACGGCGACACCGGAGACATCGCCGCCGACCACTACCACCGCTACCGCGACGACGTGGCCCTGATGAAGCGCCTCGGCCTGACCGCCTACCGCTTCTCGGTCTCCTGGCCCCGGGTGCAGCCCACCGGCCGCGGCCCGGCCGTCGAGCGCGGCCTGGACTTCTACCGCCGGCTCGTCGACGAGCTCCTCGAAGCGGGCATCGCCCCCGTCGCCACCCTCTACCACTGGGACCTGCCCCAGGACCTGGAGGACGCGGGCGGCTGGCCCCAACGGGTCACCGCCGAACGCTTCGCCGACTACGCCGACATCATGGCCCGGGCGCTCGGCGACCGCGTCACCACCTGGACCACTCTGAACGAGCCCTGGTGCTCGGCCTTCCTCGGGTACGGCTCCGGCGTGCACGCCCCCGGCCGCACCGAGCCCGCCGCCGCCCTGCGCGCCGCCCACCACCTCAACCTCGCCCACGGCCGGGCGACCGGGATCCTGCGCGACCACCTCCCCGCCGCCGCGCGGATCTCGGTCACCCTCAACCTCCACCACGTCCGCCCGCTGACCGGCAGCCCGCAGGACGCGGACGCCGCCCGCCGGATCGACGCGGTCGGCAACCGGATCTTCACCGGGCCGATGCTGAACGGCGCGTACCCGCAGGACCTGCTCGCCGACACCGGGCACCTGGTCGACTGGCCGGAGCTGGTCCGGGACGGCGACCTGGCCACCATCTCCGCACCGGTCGACGTCCTGGGCGTCAACTACTACACCCCCACCGTCGTCTCCACGCCCGTCGACGGCACCGGCGACTCCCGCGACGACGGGCACGGCAACAGCGACCACTCCCCGTGGCCCGGATCCGAACACGTCGCCTTCCACCTCGCCGAGGGCCGCGAGCGCACCGCGATGAACTGGGCGATCGACCCGGACGGCCTGCACGACCTGCTCCTCGACGTGGCCCGGGAGCACCCGGACCTGCCGCTGATGGTCACCGAGAACGGCGCCGCCTTCGACGACTACATCTCGCCCGAGGGCCACGTCGCCGACCCCGAACGCATCGCCTACCTCCACGGCCACCTCGACGCCATCCGCCGGGCGGTGGCCGACGGGGCCGACGTACGCGGCTACTTCCTCTGGTCCCTGATGGACAACTTCGAATGGGCGTACGGATACTCCAAGCGCTTCGGCGCCGTCTACGTCGACTACTCCACCCAGCGCCGCATCCCCAAGGCGAGCGCCCACTGGTACGCCGACGTCATCCGCCGCCACGCCCTTCCCCCGACGACGTCCTGACCCCGCCTGCTCCCGCTCCCAGGAGACCCGGCCCTCCCGAGCCGGGTCTCCGCCTTTCCTTCCGTCCTTAGAATGGGAGCGCTCCCAGAAGGGTGGTGCGAAGCTGCCACCCGGCCCGTAGAGGCGCTGCGGGGCCCGATGCCCGGACTTTGGTTTGGGTATCCGGCTATGAGAAATTGGCCGCGAACGGGAGGCAGCCATGGCGGCAGCGCGAGTACGGAGCGGTGGCCGGCCCACGCTCGAAGAGGTCGCGGCGCGGGCGGGGGTGGGACGCGGCACGGCCTCGCGCGTCATCAACGGCTCGCCCCGGGTCAGCGCGCAGACCCGGGAGGCGGTGGAGGCGGCCGTCGCCGAGCTGGGCTACGTCCCCAACCGCGCGGCCCGCGCGCTCGCCGCGAACCGCACGGACGCCATCGCCCTGGTGGTGCCCGAGCCGGAGACCCGCTTCTTCGCCGAGCCGTACTTCTCCGACATCGTCCGCGGGGTCGGTGCCGCCCTCGCCGACACCGACATGCAGCTGCTGCTCACCCTCGTCGGCAACGACCGCGAGCGCCGCAGGCTGGCCCAGTACCTGACCGCGCACCGCGTCGACGGTGTGCTGCTGGTCTCCGTGCACGCCGACGACCCGCTGCCCGACCTGCTGGAGGAGCTCGGCATTCCGGCCGTGATGAGCGGCCGCCGGTCCGCCTCGGAGAAGCTCGCCGCCGTCGACTCCGACAACTTCGCGGGTGCCCGCGCCGCGGTGGACCACCTGCACTCCCGGGGCCGCCGCGCCATCGCCACGATCACCGGCCCGCTGGACGTGTACGGCGCCCGGCGCCGCCTCGACGGCTACCGGCAGGCGATCTCCGGGACCGGCCTCGCCCCCGACGAACAACTGATCGCCCCCGCCGACTTCACCGAGCAGGGCGGCGCCCGCGCCATGCGCGAACTGCTCGCCCGCCGCCCCGGCATCGACGCGGTCTTCGCCGCCTCCGACGTGATGGCCGCGGGCGCCCGCCAGGCCCTCCGCGAGGCGGGCCGCCGCGTCCCGGACGACGTGGCCCTCATCGGCTTCGACGACTCCGCGGTGGCCCGCCACATGGACCCGCCCCTCACCAGCGTCCGCCAGCCGATCGAGGAAATGGGCCGCACGATGGCCCGGGTACTACTCCAGGAGATCGACCGCGACCGACAGGAACGCCCCCAGATCGTCCTCCCCACCGAACTGGTGGTCCGCGACTCGTCCTGAACCGCCCGGCCGCCGACGGGCCACCCCGTAACGTTCCGGGGTGGTCTCGAGGATTCCCCGCATCGCGGGGGCCGGCCGGAGACGTGGAGCGGCGGCGGGGCCATGAAGGGCCCCGCGCACGCGGGGACCGTGAACAGCAGCCGATGGACGCCGGGTTCCGTGACGGACCATCCCGCGCGCCCGCCGGGACCGTCCGTCGTGACCAGCGGCGATGTGCGCGAAGAGCCAGGTCCTGAGCAACCTCGCCGATCCCGGCCGTACGTGCCAGGCTTCCCGCCCGGCAGGTCCGGTTGGCCCGCCCTCTCGTGTACTGGTCGGATCGAAGGGAGCGGTGCACCCCGCTCCGGGCGGCCGAAGCGACAGCCCCGCGAGCGGAGTTCAGCTTCCCGCGCTCGCGCGAATGCCGTGTCCGCTCGGCCCGGACGGGGGTTTGAGCCGGGCCGAGCGGCTGTCCCACGATCGGACAGGCGGCTGACGTTTCGCGCATGTCCTGTTGACGTCCGGCTGATCCCGGACGTACGAAACCGCCCCTCCCCGCGTGGTGCGGGAAGGGGCGGTGCGGGGCAAGTGCGGGCCGCCGGCCGGGGATCACGACTCGATGGCGTTGCCCATCGTCCTCATGAAGGCTTCCGGCTCCTGGTCGTATCCACGGACTCCGGGGTGGAAGGTCCACCGCCCGGAGTCGTCGCGCGTGAACTCGCCGACCGTCGCCGCCGTCGCCTCCAGGACACCGCCGAAGTCGTCCTCCGCCAGGACGGTGTAGCCCTCGCGCAGGCGCAGACCGCGGCTGAGCACGCCGTCGAACGTCCTGCGGCAGGCGTTCTGGTGGATGACGATGCCGACGACCACACGCCCGTACCGGGCGTCGAGACGGTCGAGTTCCAGCGTCATGACCTCGTCCCAGCCGAAGCCCTTGCCGTCCTTGCTGTCCCGGTTGAGATAGATGGTGCCGTCCGGGGAACGGCTGTCCCAGTGCACTATGTACGAGGGGTCTCCGTGCGGGGCAGCCGTCAGGTAGGTCGCAGCGACGATGTCCAGGTGGCTGGCAGGCTCACCGGCCGGGCTCGGCTGCCATTTCAGCGCCACCTCTATCTTGCGAACGTCCTTTCTGGTGCCGTTCACCAAACCCTCCTCCTGTTCCGTGCGCTTGACGCGTCAACACCGCTGACGGCCAAGGGTGTTCGTCCATCATGGCACGTCAGAGGGGTTCCCACACCAGTGCAGTCGGCCTGATCGAGAGTGGCGACGACCTGCGACGAGGCCCTGCACGCGGGGGGACCGGTCCTCGCGACCGGCAGCGAGAGGTGCGAGGGGCCGGGCCTCGCGCGCTCCCGCGGACGGCCCGGACCGGTGGCCGGCTCGGAGGGCGCCGGCGATCGGCGCGAAGCCTTCCGGGCACTCTTCCCGGAACTCGCGACGAGCGGGGCCGGATTCAGCGGCCGCCATGGGGACGTGAGGGAACCGGGCGGTCGGTCGGCGCAGGGCGACGGCCGGGGGAGGCCCCTGTGGGGGCTCTGCCCCCGGCTACTGTCTGGAGGTCGTCGACGCGAGCGGCGTGGGCCGCGACCACGGATGAGGAGTGTCCGGTGCCGGAGCTGATAGACCATCTCGAGGGCCGACTCGGCCGCATGGGCGGCGCCTGGCCGGCCCGCGACGGGGCTCCCGAGGGCAGTCCCCAGGTGGCGTGGTTCCGGGGCGGTCGGCTCCCGCGGGTCCAGGCGTTCGCCACGATCGGGCTGTTCCGGACGCCGCTGCGGGCCGGGACGTCGGAGCGCCACTACCACCTGGAGCTCTTGGCCTGCGACTACGTGAACGACGACCAGGAGCCCGGCCCGCTGCCCAGCGTGGTGGAGTTCGTGGCCGAGCGCATGGTGCAGGGCGGCCACGCGGTGCTGCGCGGGGACGTGATCCCTCTGCCGGTCCCGCTCCCGGGCGGCAAGACAGCCCTCTACGTCGCTCTGCCCGTGTACTTCGACGACGACTTCGACTCCGTGACGATCGAGAACGGCAGCGACGTCACGATCGTCTGGCTGATCCCCGTCACTTCGGCCGAAGCCGACTTCGTCCGGGCCGAGGGATGGCAGGCCTTCGAACAGGAGCTCGCGGCCCGGGACCCGGACCTGATCGACCTCGACCGGGCAGGTCTCGCTCTCTGACCGCTCACGGGAAACCCAGAGGGCCGTGACACACACCACACGCCACCCGCTGCCGGCCCCGGACACGCGAAGGCTCCAGGCGGGAGAAGGGCTCGGGCACGAAGAAGGTCCGAATACGCGAAGGGCCCCGGTCCGAAGACCGGGGCCCTTCCCATCAGGGTGAGTAACGGGACTCGAACCCGCGACATCCTGGACCACAACCAGGTGCTCTACCAGCTGAGCTATACCCACCGCGTCCGGTCTTTCCGACCGGCCGAGAAAAAGTGTACAGGGTCCGGGAGGGTGCTCGCTCCCATGTTGTTCAGCCGCTGGTTCATGTCCTCGGAAGGGCCGTGACCAGCGGCTTCGCGAGAGGCTACGGCGTGGGGGGTGCGACGTGGGCCGCGATGGCCTTCGCGCGCTCCGAGTCCGGGCCCGGCTGCGGTACGAAGACCGCCTCGCGGTAGTAGCGCAGCTCGGTGATGGAGTCGCGGATGTCCGCGAGCGCCCGGTGGTTGCCGTTCTTCTCGGGACTGTTGAAGTACGCCCTCGGGTACCAGCGGCGCGCCAGCTCCTTGATCGAGGAGACGTCGACGATCCGGTAGTGGAGGTAGCCCTCCAGGGCGGCCATGTCCCGGGCCAGGAATCCGCGGTCGGTGGCGACCGAGTTCCCGCAGAGCGGGGCCTTGCCGGGCTCCTTCACGTGCTCGCGGACGTAGTTCAGCACCTGGGCCTCGGCGTCGGCCAGGGTGGTGCCCCCGGCCAGCTCGTCGAGGAGGCCCGAGGTGGTGTGCATCTGCCGTACCACCTCGGGCATCGTCTCCAGGGCCGCGTCCGGCGGGCGGATCACGATGTCCACCCCTTCACCGAGCACGTTCAGCTCCGAGTCGGTGACCAGTGCGGCCACCTCGATGAGTGCGTCGTCCGTCAGCGAGAGCCCGGTCATCTCGCAGTCGATCCACACCATGCGATCGTTCATGGCCCCCACCCTACGGGGCGCTGCGCTGCCCCGGCAGGGTCGGGCGTCCGGTCGTGTACGCGTCGGGTCCGGGCTTGCCCTGTTCCGACTGGACCGGGCCGGGCGGTGGCGGCGCCATCAGCTGCGGGCCCGCCGTGGCCGCGGCCCGCCGCATCATCGCACCGCCCTGGGCGGGCACCACCGTCTCCGGCACCGAGGGCCCCGGGTCCCCGCCCTGCGGGCGGCGGGCCCGGTAGGCGGCCCGGTACGCCGCGGGGGAGGAGCCCAGCTGGCGCCGGAAGTGTCCGCGCAGCGCGACCGGCGAGCGGAAGCCGCAGCGGCCCGCCACCTCGTCGACCGAGTACTCGGACGTCTCCAGCAGCCGCTGCGCCTGCAGCACCCGCTGGGTGATCAGCCACTGGAGCGGTGCGCTGCCGGTGAGCGAACGGAACCTCCGGTCGAAGGTCCGCCTGCTCATGTAGGCGCGCGCGGCCAGCGTCTCCACGTCGAACTGCTCGTGCAGATGCTCCAGGGCCCAGGCCACGACCTCGGCGAGCGGGTCGGAGCCGATCTCTTCAGGTAAAGACCTGTCGAGGTAGCGCTCCTGACCGCCACTGCGCCGGGGCGGTACGACGAGCCGGCGGGCCAGCGCCCCGGCGGCCTCCGTGCCGTGGTCCGTACGGACGATGTGCAGGCACAGGTCGATGCCGGCCGCCGTTCCGGCGGAGGTGAGCACGTCGCCGTCGTCGACGAAGAGCTCGCGCGGATCGACGTGCACCGACGGATAGCGCTTGGCCAGCGTCGGTGCGTACATCCAGTGGGTCGTCGCGGGACGGCCGTCCAGCAGGCCCGCGGCGGCGAGCACGAACGCTCCCGTGCACAGCCCGACGATGCGGGCGCCTTCCTCGTGGGCGCGGCGCAGCGCCTCCAGTGCCTCGGCGGGCGGCGGTGAGGTGATCGAGCGCCAGGCGGGCACCACGACGGTGCCTGCCCTGCTGATCGCCTCCAGCCCGTACGGCGCGGTGAGCTCGAGCCCACCGGTGGTGCGCAGTGGTCCCTCTTCGCCGCCGCAAACGAGCAGGCGGTAGCGCGGAACTCCCGCGTCCTGACGGTCGATTCCGAACACGGAGAGCGGGATCGAACTCTCGAAGATGGGGCCGCCGCTGAACAGCAGCACTGCGACGACTTCACGTCGTCGACGGCCGCTGAGCTTTCGTACAGCCTCCGTTGCGGTGGCGGAGTCCTGGCTCATGACGCTAAGCCCCCCTCGGTGTTCGCGTCTCCCTGGTCCTTACGGGCCTGTCGCTCCTGCACTTTTCCCCTCGGTCCTGCACGAGTTCCCCGGACTGCGAAACCCAAGATCGAATCTACTGCGTCCCGTGGTGTCGAGGTGACAAGTTCGCTCACCGGCGTTATGTCGACAAGGTCACTTGGCGGGAAGCATTCGATCACGAAGCGTTGCATCTGAAGAACGCACAGGGAAGTGCGCTGTGCATTGATGGCCCGTCCCTGTTGGGCAGAAGCGTACCGCGCGGTCTCTTCCTGCCTGGTGCAAGGGGGTTGGTCGGCCATTTCGGCAAGGAACGGGCAGGGGGATGAAGTTGGCTTGAAATAGACAGTTGTGCGTACGTGATTCGGTCATGGAACCGGCGCACAACCCTGCTGAACGACCGCTTCTATGCGCCCCCGGGGCAGGTGAAGCGGTCGATTGGGGGGAATGGGGCACTCGCGCCTCGCGGCGACCGGTTTCCGCCTGCCGGGCCGGCGTGTGTCTCCGGCCACATGGGGGCCGGGAGCGGGGCGGGCGGGCCGCGGCGGACGCGGTGGGGTTCCTGGGGTGCCGTACCGCGCCGGAGGGCCGGTGGCGGGGTGGCGGGCCGCGCCGCGGGCGTGGGGCGCCCGGTGGCCCGAACTTCGCGTAGAAGCGGTTTGGAGTGGTGACTCATCCGGTCCGCGCGGTCACCCAGCGGGGCCGTACGGCGCCGCTGGCGTCGGTGTACGACACAGGTGCCATTGCCATCCGGGACGGCCTCGGGCATGCTCCGTGACACATCGCGCGTGCTTTGCGCGGATCTGGGCAGTGGAGGAGTGGCGCCGTACCCTTGGGGGTAAGGGGTTGGGAAGATGATTCCCGGACACCGCATCACCGCCCGCTGAAGCACCTTCCCCAAGTCGTTCTCCTCACGAGGATCCTCTTCGCCGAGACACCGATGGCCGGTCACGAAATCCCCGAACCCGCCGACCGCAAGCAGGTAGCCGACCACCTGTCGGACCCGCTGGCGGTCGAAGAAGCACGTCATTCCTGCGATCCGGCGTTCCGCCACGGAGTGGTGGTCGGTTTCGACGGCTCCACCTCCAGCGAACGGGCCCTCGCCTACGCCATCGGGATGGCCCGAAGATCGGGTTCCGGCCTGATCATCGTCCATGTCGCCAACCGACTGCCCACCACGGTCTGGGCGGGCTGCGAGCCGCCCGTCTTCGTCGACGTCCCCGATCACCGCACCGAGGTCCTCGGGCTGGAGCTCGCCTGCGCGGACTACCTCTCCGAGGTGCCCTGGGTGCTGGTCGAGCGCGGCGGGGACATCTGCCACGAACTGGAGGAGGTCGGCCGGGAGTACTCGGCCGACGCCATCGTCGTGGGCTCCACGCACGGCGTCGTGGGCCGCATTTTCGGCTCGGTGGCGGGCCGCCTCGCGCGGCGCGCGCAGCGCCCGGTCGTCGTCATCCCCTGAGCCGTTCCCGAACGCGCGTCGCCCCGCCGGTCCTGAGTCAACTCGTCCGTGGAAGCACGGTGGTTGACGGACCGTCGGGGCGACGTACGAAGGCGGGCGGGGCGGGTCCTACTCGACGGTGACGGACTTCGCCAGGTTGCGCGGCTTGTCGATGTCACGGCCCATGGCCAGCGCCGTGTGGTACGCGAAGAGCTGGAGCGGGATGCCCATCAGGATCGGGTCCAGCTCGTTCTCGTTCTTCGGCACGACGATGGTGTGGTCGGCCTTCTCCTGCACCTGGTGGGCGACGGCGAGGATGCGGCCCTCACGGGCCTTGATCTCCTCGAGCGCGGCCCGGTTCTTCTCCAGCAGGTCGTCGTCGGGCACGATCGCGACCGTCGGCATCGCGGGCTCGATCAGCGCGAGGGGCCCGTGCTTCAGCTCGGAGGCCGGGTACGCCTCGGCGTGGATGTACGAGACCTCCTTGAGCTTCAGCGAGGCCTCCCGGGCGACGGGGTAGCCGCGCACCCGGCCGATGAACATCATCGACCTGGCGTCCGCGTACTCGGCGGCCATCTTCTTGATCTCGTCCTCGTTGGCGAGGATCTCGCTGATCTGGGCGGGGAGCTTGCGCAGCCCCTCGATGATCCGCTTGCCGTCGGCGACCGACAGGTCGCGGATGCGGCCCAGGTGCAGGGCGAGCAGCGCGAACGCGACGACCGTGTTGGTGAAGCACTTGGTGGAGACGACGCAGACCTCGGGGCCGGCGTGGACGTACGTACCGCCGTCCGCCTCGCGGGCGATCGCCGAGCCCACCACGTTGACGACGCCGAGCACCCGGGCGCCCTTGCGCTTGAGTTCCTGGACGGCGGCCAGCACGTCGTACGTCTCGCCGGACTGGGAGACCGCGACGTACAGCGTGTCCGGGTCGACGACCGGGTTGCGGTAGCGGAACTCGGAGGCCGGCTCGGCGTCCGCGGGGATGCGGGCGAGCTCCTCGATCAGCTGGGCGCCGATCTGGCCCGCGTGGTACGAGGTGCCGCAGCCCAGGATCTTGATCCGGCGCACCCCGCGCGCCTCGCGGGCGTCCAGGTTGAGGCCGCCCAGGTGCACGGTGGCGAACCGGTCGTCGATCCGGCCGCGCAGCACCCGGTCCACGGCGTCGGCCTGCTCGGAGATCTCCTTGTGCATGTACGTGTCGTGGCCGCCCATGTCGTACGACTCGGCCTCCCACTCCACGGTGGTCGGCGTGGCCGTCGTGGACGAGCCCTCCGTGGTGTACGTACGGAAGTCGTCGGCCTTGAGGGTGGCCATCTCGCCGTCGTCCAGGGTCACGACCTGGCGGGTGTGGGCGACCAGCGCGGCGACGTCCGAGGCGACGAACATCTCCTTCTCGCCGATGCCGAGGACGACCGGGGAGCCGTTGCGGGCGACCACGATGCGGTCGTTGAAGTCGGCGTGCATGACGGCGATGCCGTACGTGCCCTCGACCGAGCGCAGTGCCTCGCGGACCTTCCCCTCCAGGCTGTCCGCCCCGGAGCGGGCGATCAGGTGGACCAGCACCTCGGTGTCGGTCTCGGAGAGGAAGACGACGCCGTCGGCGACGAGCCTGGCGCGCAGCTCGGAGGCGTTGTCGATGATGCCGTTGTGGACGACGGCGACCTTGTTGTCGGCGTCCAGGTGCGGGTGGGCGTTCTCGTCGCTCGGGGCGCCGTGGGTGGCCCAGCGGGTGTGGGCGATACCGGTGGTGCCGTTGAAGCGCTTGGGGACGCGGGCCTCCAGCTCGCGGACCCGGCCCTTCGCCTTCACCATCCGCAGCGCGGCGGGCTTCTGGGCCGTCGCCTTGCCGGTGATGACGATGCCCGCGGAGTCGTAACCCCGGTACTCCAGCCGCTGCAGCCCTTCCAGCAGCAGCGGAGCCACGTCACGCTTCCCGATGTATCCGACGATTCCGCACATAGAGTCTCTGCCCCTCCGACGATGTGTTTCCTGGTGCCCGTACGCCCGGCCGTACCGGGTGCGTCAGCCGTAGACGATGCGGCGCAGCTGGCGGAGCGAGAGCTCCGGCGGCGCGACCGCGCGGTGCGGCAGCTCGGCCGCGATCCGTTCGAAGATCTCCGCGTTCACCAGGCCGCCGGACTGCAGTTCGCGGTGGCGGCGGCGGACGAAGTCCTCGGTCGTCTCGTCGAAGTACGCCAGCACGTCGAGGATCACCCGGGCGGCCTCACCGCGCTGGAGCGCGGTGCTGCGCACCAGGTGGTCGATGAGGTCGTCGTGCGACGGGCGGCGTTCGAGCACTCGTCGATACTGCGGTCGGCGGGGCGCTTACGCAACAATTCTGCCCGATATCGGGCAGGGGAGGGTGTGATTGCGGTCTCGGGCGCTTGGCGGGAGGGGGTGGCAGGGGCTCACAGGCGCTTGAGCACGGCCTGCTTGGCGGCGGTGAACTCGTCGTCGGTGAGCACCCCGGAGCGGTGCAGCTCGCCGAGCTCGCGGAGTCTGCGCAGAGCCACGTCGTGCTCGTCCCCGGCCGGGGGCGCGGACCCGATCGCGGCGGGCCCGGCGGCCTCGGGCAGGGCTCCCGTGCCGGTGCCGGTGCCCGCGCCGGCCGGGGCGCCGGGCAGCCGTACCAGCACCGCCGCCGCGACCAGCACCGCCGTGTACTCCTTCTTCGACAGCCCCCACAGGTCCAGCGAGTACAGGTCCTTCTCGGGCGCCGGCGGCGACGCCGGAGCCCCGGCCCGGACGAAGCGGAGGTGCCCGTTCTCCAGGCCGATGGGCGGCACCCAGCGCACGTCCGTCACCTCCGACACCGGGAACGCCACCGGGCCGTTCGAGGTCTTGATCTCGTCGGCCTTCCAGTTCCAGGTGAGCCGTACGGTCTCCCCGTCGAAGGAGGCCGTGCCGTCCCCGCCGCCACCGGCGACCGGCAGCGAGGGCCCCGGCAGCAGGAAGCCGTCCGCCGGACCGGCGGGCACCTGCTCGAGCAGCAGGGCGTTGCGCACCGCGTCGACGAAGTACCCGGCCACCCCGTCGCGGTCCTTCTCCACAGCCAGCTGGTACGGGTCCGCCGCGTCCTTCAGCCGCCCGTCGGCCGCGCGCAGCACCGGGCACGCCCCGTCGCGCAGCCGCAACCGCAGCCGGCCGCCCTTGCGGTCCGGCTCGAAGGAGACGCCCGCCAAGGCGTGCAGCGGGACGACCCGCTCCCCGAGCGCCTCCCGGAGCGGGTGGACGCCCTTGCCCCGGCCGGGCACGATCCGTACCGCCTCGCCGTCGAAGTGCCAGGTCCCGTCGCGCTGGGTGATGTCCGCCATGGCGGACATTCTGTCAGCCTGTTCGAACGGGGCTCAGGGGGGCGGCGGCGCGTCCGACCGCTCGCGGCCCCAGGCGGCCAGCGGCCGGAGCGCCTCGTTGAGACGGGTGCCGTCCTCGGTCAGCGAGTACTCGACGCGGGGCGGGACCTCGTCGTACGAGACGCGCCGCACCACACCGTGCGCCTCCATCTCCCGCAGGTGGGAGGCCAGCACCTTCTCGGTGACCCCGGGCAGCAGGCGGCGCAGTTCGCCGAAGCGGAGGCAGGGGTGCTCGTGGAGCGCCCACAGGACGAGCACCTTCCACTTGCCGCCGATCACTTCCATCGCGGTGTCGATCCCGCAGACGTGTCCCTCCGGCGTGCCCGGCCGGTTCGGCGTCGCCATGCCCCACCCCTTTGACGTGCTCGCTCACCTCAGGGTAACCACCCACTCCGAAGTGCGTACTTGATCACTTCGGCGGCGGCGAGCAGCCTCGACGGCATGACACAGCACTCCGCCGAGAACGCCGAGAACCCTGCCGAGAAGGCCGGAGAGAAGATCACCGACAAGGCTCCCGTGACCCTGCTGGGCCTCGGCGCCATGGGTACGGCCCTGGCCCGGGCCTGGCTCGCCGCGGGCCATCCGCTCACCGTCTGGAACCGCACCCCCGCCCGCGCGGCCGCCCTCGCCGCCGAGGGTGCGAAGGCGGCGGACAGCGCCGCCGCGGCGGTCGCGGCGAACCCCCTGGTCGTCGTCTGCCTGCTGGACGACGCCTCCGTGGCGGACACGCTGGACGGCACCGATCTGACCGGCAAGGACCTGGTCAACCTGACCACCACCACCCCGGCCGAGGCCCGCGCCCGCGCCCGGTGGGCCCACGAGCGCGGCGCCCGCTACCTGGACGGCGGGATCATGGCCGTCCCCCCGATGATCGGCGCCCCGGGCGCGGGCGGCTACGTCCTCCACAGCGGCTCGCGGGAGCTGTTCGAGCAGCACCGGGAGACCCTTGCCACCCCGGCCGGAGCCACCTACGTCGGTACGGACCCGGGCTTCGCGGCCCTGTACGACATGGCCCTGCTCGGCGCCATGTACGGGATGTTCGCCGGGGCCGCCCACGCCTTCGCGCTGATCCGCAAGGAGGACATCGACCCCGTGGCGCTCGCCCCGCTGCTGGCCGACTGGCTCGTCGCGATGGCCCCGTCGGTGCACCGGACGGCCGCGAACCTGCGCGGCGGCGACTACACCGAGGGCGTGGTGTCCAGCCTGGCCATGCAGGTGGCCGGTACGCCCGCCTTCCTGCGCGCCGCCGAGGAGCAGGGGGCCAGTGCGGAGCTGCTGCGCCCCTACTTCGACCTGATGCGCCGCCGGCTGGACGAGGGCGGCGGCGACGAGGACCTGACGGGGGTGGTCGACCTGCTGGTGCGCTGAGCCCGTCGCCGGTCCCCGCCGCTCACCGGACGAGGACCCCGCCGCCCGCGGACCGGGCGCGCAGGGCGGCGCGGTCGATGCCGGCGAGCCGGGCGGTGTGCTCGCGCGCCCGCGCGCACTTTGAGCCCCGGAGCCCGGTCCGGGTCCGTTCGGCCCCGGCCATGCCGCTGCCGTCCCCGGGGCCGTCGAGCAGCCGCTGCCGCCCGTCCTCGTCGTGGACGAAGGCGTGGACGAAGGTGTGGACGAGCAGGGTCACGTCACGCGTGGACGAGCAGGGTCACGTCACGCTCCGAACTCCGCCCGGCAGTCGTCGAGTCCCTCGACGGTGACCTCGATGCTCCGGCACTCCTCCCAGCGGGCGCGGTCGATCCGCAGCCGTTGCACGGTGACGGGCTCTCCGCGTACGGCGGCGACGGCGAGGCCGTCCGGCAGGTAGCCGAGCCGGCGCGAGACGCCCAGCGAGCGGGCGTTGTCGGTCATCGCCGCCGTCACCGCGCTCCGGGCCCCGAGGCCCGCGAAGGCGAAGTGCAGGATGGCGGCGCGCATCTCGGTGCCGATGCCCCGGCCCTGGTGGGCGAGGCCCAGCCACGACCCGGAGGTGATCTGACCGGTGACCCCGAAATCCGTCGCGCTCAGGTCCTGCCGGCCGACCGCCCGGCCCTCGTGCAGCACGGCCAGGCTGAGCGTCCAGCTCCGGGGCGACCAGTCGGCGACGGTGTGCAGCACGTGCTGGAACGTGGCCCGGGCGCGCTCGGCGGGCGGCGCGTCCGTCCAGGGAATCGTGAACGGCATCTCGTCCGGGGCGTGCACCCCGCCGGCCGCGACCGAGGCCAGGTCGTCGAGCAGCTCCAGGTCCGGGAGGCGCAGCTCCAGGCGGGGCGTGCGGATGCGGAGCCCGTACAGGGGCCAGTGCTGTGGCTTCATGTCCGGACTCTGCCGGGCGCGGAGCCGTGGTGTCGAACGAATTCCCCGCCGCCTGCCGGGTGTCAGGGGCGCGGCCAGGGGCGGCCGCCCAGGCGCTCGATGTCGGTGTTGAAGCGGCGCAGGTAGGAGGCGAAGCCGGAGATGTCCTCGTCCGACCAGTCGGCCATGACCCGCTCCAGGGAGTCGACGATGCCCTCGCGCTCCGCGTCGAGCGTGCGGGCGCCCTCGTCGGTGATCCGGAACTTGCGGGCCATGCCGCCCGCAGGGTCCGGGATGCGCTCCACGAGCCCGGCGCGCATGGCCGCCGCGGTCTGCCGGTTGAGGGTGGAGGCGTCGAGCCCGAAGGCGTCGCTCAGCTCGCCGATCGACATCGGGCCCTGGATGCGGATGCGGCTGAGCAGGACGTAGGCGCTGTGGTCCATCAGGCCGCCCTTGCGCCGTCCGCCCTTGTTCCGCAGCAGGCTGTGGCGGCTGAGGAGCATCTGCTCGTACTCGACCTCATGGGTGGGCCTGGTCATGTGCCTGCCGTCTTCCCTTGCCGTCTCGTCGTCCGGGCGTCCGTGCGGCCCGGTCCGTTCCGGCGCCCCGGTGTGCTCCGGAGGCCGGCCTCCATCCTCCCACAGGACATGTAGCTTACACATAACATGCAGAATGCATGGAGTGTGTACGATGCATAGCCTTCTTCCCGATACACACCCGAGGAGTCCCGGATGGGCGCGCCCCAGCCATCAACTCGCACCGGCGGCGTCGTCGCCACCCTGGCCATCGCCGGCATCACGGCGGCGATCATGCAGACCCTGGTCACGCCGCTCATCGCCGAGCTGCCGCAGATCCTGAGCACCACCCCCTCGAACGCGACCTGGGTGATCACCGTCACCCTGCTGGTCTCCGCCGTCTGCGTACCCGTCTCCGGACGGCTGGGCGACATGGTCGGCAAGCGCCGGATGCTGCTGGTCTGCTCCGTACCGCTGATAGCCGGCTCGGTGGTGTGCGCGCTCTCGTCGTCGGTCGTCCCCATGATCGTCGGCCGTGGTCTCCAGGGCATGGGCATGGGTGTGCTGCCGCTCGGCATCGCGCTGCTGCGTGACGTGATCCCCGCGGAGAAGCTCAGCTCCTCCATCGCGCTGGTCAGCGCCTCCATGGGCATCGGCGGCGCGCTCGGTCTGCCGATCGCCGCGGCGGTCGCCCAGTACACCGACTGGCGGGTGCTGTTCTGGGGCTCGGCCGGTCTGGCGACCGTGGTCGCGGGTCTGATCTGGTTCCTGATCCCCGACGTCCCGGCCGGGGCCCAGGGGCAGCGGTTCGACGTGCTCGGCGCGCTCGGCCTCGGGGCGGGCCTGGTCTGCCTGCTGCTCGCGGTGTCCAAGGGCGCGGACTGGGGCTGGGGGTCGGCCACCACGCTCGGCCTGTTCGCCGCCGCCGTGGTGGTGCTGCTCGCCTGGGGCCTGTGGGAGCTGCGTACCCGTGACCCGCTGGTCGACCTGCGCACTACCGCGCGCCCCCGGGTGCTGATGACCAACCTCGCCTCCGTCTTCGTCGGCTTCGGCATGTACGCCACCATGCTGATCTCGCCGCAGCTCCTCCAGTTCCCCTCCGAGACCGGCTACGGGCTGGGCCAGTCGATGCTCGCGGCGGGCCTGTGGATGGCGCCCGGCGGCATCATGATGATGATCGTCTCCCCGCTCGGCGGAAAGCTCATCGACGCCCGGGGGCCGAAGTTCACCCTGGTCTGCGGCATCCTGGTCATCGCGGCCGGCTACGGCCTGGCGCTGGTGCTGATGGGCTCCGCGTGGGGCCTGATGCTGGTCGGCATGGTGACCAGCAGCGGCGTCGGTCTGGCCTACGGCTCGATGCCCGCGCTGATCATGGGCTCGGTCCCGCTCTCCGAGACCGCCGCCGCCAACGGCTTCAACACGCTGATGCGCTCGCTGGGCACGTCGATCGGCGCCGCGGTGGTCGGTGTGGTCCTCTCCCAGATGACCGTCACCATGGGCGGCCACACCCTCACCTCGGAGAGCGGCTTCCGCACCGGGCTCATGGTCGGCTGCGGCGTCGCCCTGGTCGCCGCCGCGGTCGCCGCCGCCATCCCGGCCCTGCGCCGCGCCGGGGACGGCACCGACGCCACGCCCGAACCGGCCGCCGCGAAGGTCTGACCCGCGTACCCGCGTACCCGCGTACCGCCGCCGCCCGTTCCTCGTCCGTTCGTGAGGGACGGGCGGCGGCGGTTTCCGGTAAGGTCGCGCTCTTCGGGCGGCGTCAGCCTCCGGAGCCCTGAAGGCGAACCGCGCCCATGACCTTCCCGCACCCCTCCGCCGCGCATTCCGCCCATCACCGCCTCGACGCCGCGCTGGACGGTCTCGCCGTCACCTTCCGCGGCATGACCGCCCATCCCGACGAGCACAACTGCGAGTGCCACTGGGGCGGCCCCGAGGAGCTGGCCCTGCTCAAGGTCCCGGACGTCGAGCTGGACCACGACCTCCTGCACCGCACCTGGCAGGCCCCCGACTGGAGCGACCATCCGGCGGTGCTGCGCCGGATACTCCCGCAGTTCGCCCGGTCCCTCGTGGCCGGCCGCGTCGAACCGATCCTCGGCCCGGCCGGCATCGGCCGCTCCTTCGACCGGGGCCGGTGGCGGTCGTGGCCCCGGGAACAGGCCGAGGCGGTGGCGGAGTTCCTGCACGCCTGGTGGGACCACGTACTCACCGATCCGGCCCCGGCGGTCCCGGCCCGCGAACTGCTCGTCGTGGTCGCCGAGGCGTCCGGCACGCTCACCCCGTGGCTCGCCCGGTGGGAGGAGCGGACCGGTACCACCGCCACCCAGCACCTCGCCGAGGCCGCCGCCGACTGGGAGTACCACCTCCTCGGCGACGAACTCCCCTGGGACGCCTGGGACGGCGGGGACGAGAAGCGCGCCGAACTGACCGCCTGGCTGCTGGACCACGCCCGTCCCCGCCTCGCCGGTCACGGAGCCCCCGACGAACTGCTCCACGGCATACGCCTGCTCGCCCTCACCGGCCCCGCCCGTTGGGAGGACCCGCACTGGCCCTACCGCGGCTGCTGACCGCCGGGTGCGCCCGGCGGGCCCATGAGGCGGGGGAGAGGGATACGGCGGCGGTTTCTGGCGCAATACGCCCTGACGGTGCTGTACAAAGGACGGGAATCCACGACGCCGCCCCCGATGCGACGGGGTACAGCAGTGGCGTGCGTGGACACGCGTCCCGGGTCCTTGGACGTGGTCGTGCTGTGCGGGAGGGCCGCGCGTTCCCCGCGGGGGCAACGCGCCCCCGCCGCGAGCAGCGCACTGAGACCTCAACTCACCTGATGCAAGCAGGAGGTTCAGTCATGCGGTCGAGGATCACCCCACTGGTCACCCTGGGCGTGGGATGCGCCCTGGTGGCAGCGGTGTCCACCCCGGCGTACGCCGGTCCGCAGGTGTCGTTCAAGAACGTGGCGACGGGCAAGTGCCTGGACAGCAACGGCGCGGGCGACGTCTACGCGCTCGGCTGCAACGGCGGCGGCAACCAGAAGTGGACCGTGGAGTTCAACGACATCGGGGGCGGTGTGCTCAAGGACGTGGCGACCGGCAAGTGCCTGGACAGCAACGGCGCGGGCAAGGTCTACACGCTCGGCTGCAACGGCGGCGACAACCAGCGCTGGACGGTGGAGCATCCGGACGGTGGCATCGTGGCCTGGAAGAACGTGGCGACGGGCAAGTGCCTGGACAGCAACGGCGCGGGCAAGGTCTACACGCTCGGCTGCAACGGCGGCGACAACCAGCACTGGGACTCGTAACCCCTGAGGGTCCGTACGCGGACGGGGCGGGCCTCTTCGAAGAGGCCCGCCCCGTCGTGCGTCGCGTCGTGCGTCGCGTGTCGCCCTACGCCGTCAGGCCGTCAGGCCGTCAGGCCGTCAGGCCTTCAGGCCCAGCTCCCGGGCGATGAGCATGCGCTGCACCTCGCTGGTGCCCTCGCCGATCTCCAGGATCTTGGAGTCGCGCCACATGCGGGCCACCGGGTATTCGTTCATGAAGCCGTAGCCGCCGTGGATCTGGGTGGCCTCGCGGGCGTTGTCCACGGCTACCGTGGAGGAGTACAGCTTGGCGATCGCCGCCTCCTTCTTGAACGGCTCGCCCGCCAGCATCCGCGAGGCGGCGTCGCGCCAGCCGATGCGGGCCATGTGGGCGCGCATCTCCATGTCGGCGATCTTGAACTGGATCGCCTGGTTGGTGCCGATCGCCCTGCCGAACGCGTGGCGCTCGCCCGCGTACTTCACCGACTCGTCCACACAGCCCTGCGCCAGGCCCGTGGCCAGCGCGGCGATGGCGATCCGGCCCTCGTCGAGGATGCGCAGGAACTGGGCGTAACCGCGGCCCTCCTCGCCCAGCAGGTTCTCCAGCGGCACGCGGACGTCGGAGAAGGACAGCTCGCGGGTGTCCGAGGCGTTCCAGCCGACCTTGGAGTACGGGGCGGCGACCGTGAAGCCGGGGGTGCCGGACGGCACGATGATCGAGGAGATCAGCGGGGCGCCGTTCTCCTTGCGGCCGGTCACCGCCGTCACCGTGACCAGCTCCGTGATGTCCGTGCCGGAGTTGGTGATGAAGCACTTGGAGCCGTTGATCACCCACTCGCCGCTCGCCTCGTCGCGCACCGCCGTCGTACGCGTGCCCCCGGCGTCCGAGCCGCCGTCCGGCTCCGTCAGGCCGAAGGCGCCGAGCGCCTCGCCCGAGCAGAGCTTCGGCAGCCAGCGCCGCTTCTGCTCCTCCGTGCCGAAGCGGTACACCGGCATCGCGCCGAGCGAGACCCCGGCCTCCAGGGTGATCGCCACCGACGAGTCGACCCGGGCCAGCTCCTCCAGGGCGATCCCGAGGGCGAGGTAGTCGCCGCCCATGCCGCCGTACTCCTCCGGGAACGGCAGCCCGAACAGGCCCATCCGCCCCATCTCCCGCACGATCTCGTACGGGAACTCGTGCCGTTCGTAGATGTCGCCGATCTTCGGCGCGACGACGTCGTGTGCGAACTCCTCGACGGTGCGCCGCAGTTCCTCGTGTTCGGCGGTCAGCCGGTGGTCCAGGGACATGGCAGGGTCACTCCTTGTGGGACTGGGGACGGGTGCCTATCGCACCGAGAGCGCGCGGACGGTACGGGACGGGCTGGGGCGGCCCAGGCGGTCGGCGAGCCACACGCTGGTGGCGGTGAGCGCGTCGAGATCGACCCCGGTTTCGATACCGAGGCCCTGGAGCATCCACACCAGGTCCTCGGTGGCCAGGTTTCCGGTGGCGCTCTTCGCGTACGGGCAGCCGCCGAGGCCGCCCGCCGAGGCGTCCACGGTGGTCACACCGTGCTGGAGCGCGGCCAGGGTGTTCGACAGGGCCTGGCCGTACGTGTCGTGGAAGTGCACCCCGATGACGTCGGTGCGCACCCCCTCCTCGTTCAGCTCGGCGAGCAGGGTCTGTACGTGGCCGGGGGTGGCGACCCCGATGGTGTCGCCGAGGGACAGCTCGTCGCAGCCGAGGTCCATCAGCGCCCTGGCGACCCGCACGACCTGGTGGACCGGGACGGGGCCCTCCCACGGATCGCCGAAGCACATCGACAGGTAGCCCCGCACGTGCACGTCGTCGGCCTTGGCGCGGGCCACGACCGGCTCGAACATCGCCAGCGACTCGGCGACCGTACGGTTGAGATTGCGGGCGGCGAAGGTCTCCGTCGCGGAGCCGAACACGGCGATCCGGCTCGCCCCGAGCGCCAGCGCCCGCTCCAGCCCGCGCTCGTTGGGGACGAGGACCGGCAGGGCGACCCCGTCGAGGTCCGCGAGGCGCGGGAACAGGTCCTCCGCGTCGGCCAGTTGGGGCACCCACTTGGGGTGCACGAAACTGGTGGCCTCGACGGTGCGGAGCCCGGCGGCGGCCAGCCGGTGGATGAACTCGGCCTTCACCTCGGTCGGTACGACGGACTTCTCGTTCTGCAGCCCGTCGCGGGCGCCGACCTCGTGGATCCGGACCCGGGCGGGAAGGTCCTGCGCCGGTACGGTCATGGGCAGGGTGCGGTCGATGCGGCCGGTCGTCATGCTTCCTCCCCGGAGGGCTCGGCAGGGGTGACCACGGCCAGGATCTGGTCCATGGCGACGGTGGCGCCGGGGGTGACGTCCAGCTCGGTCACCGTTCCGGCGTGCGGGGCGGAGATGACGTGCTCCATCTTCATCGCCTCCACCACCAGCAGGCTCTGCCCGGCCGCGACCGCGTCCCCGACCGCGACCTTCACCACCGTGACCGTGCCGGGCATGGGCGCGGCGAGGGTGTCCGCCCCGGAGCGGCCCGCCCCGGACAGGGACGCCTCCACCGGGTCGTGGTCCTGGACGTACCAGCTGTCGCCGTCCCGGCCGAGCCACACCCCTTCGGGGGTGGCGGCATGGGTGAACGTGTGGGTGACACCCGCGAGTTCGAAGGCGATCCTGTCCGCGGAGACCTGGACCGCGCGGGCCGTCTCCCGGCCGCCGGGCAGCGGGCCGAGCGGACCGCAGCACCCCGTGTCCGGCCGCGGCGGCTCCGCGCCCTCGCCGACATGGCCGAAGGAGAGCTCCGTACCGCACGCGTCCCCGGGGCAGGGGCGCAGTGAGACCTGCACCGGGTCGTGGCCCGGGAGCCGGAAGTCGAGGACCGTACGGGCCGGGGTGCCGCCCAGCCGCCAGCCGCTCGCCACCGAGAACGGGTCGACCCAGCCGGCGGCGTCGGCGGACCCGGCGGCACCGGAGCGGGCGGTACGCAGCAGCGCCGCCGCCGCGTACACCTCCTCGGGCACCCCGTCCGGGACCAGGGCGGCGGCTTCGCGTTCCACCAGGCCGGTGTCCAGCTCGCCCGCCGCGACCGCCGGGTGGGCGAGCAGCCGGCGCAGGAACCCGGCGTTGGTCGGCACGCCGAGGATCACCGTGTCCGCGAGCGCCGCCCGCAGCCGGCGCAGTGCGGTGGGGCGGTCGGGGCCGTACGCGATGACCTTCGACAGCATCGGGTCGTACAGGCTGCCGACCTCGCCGCCCGCGGCGAGCCCGGAGTCCGTGCGCACCCCGTGGCCCTGCGGCTCGCGCAGGGCGAGGACGGTGCCGCCGGAGGGCAGGAAGCCGCGGGCCGGGTCCTCGGCGCAGATCCGGGCCTCGACCGCGTGGCCGGTGAGCGCGATGTCGGCCTGGGTGAGGGGGAGCGGTTCGCCGGCCGCGACCCGCAGCTGCCACTCCACCAGGTCCAGGCCGGTGATCAGCTCGGTCACCGGGTGCTCGACCTGGAGGCGGGTGTTCATCTCCATGAAGAAGTACGCGGCCGGGTCGTCGCCCGGGACGATGAACTCGACCGTGCCCGCGCCGACATAGCCGCAGGAACGGGCCGCCTGCACGGCGGCCTCGCCCATCGCCGCCCGGGTCTCCTCGTCGAGCAGGACGGACGGCGCCTCCTCGATGATCTTCTGGTGGCGGCGCTGGAGCGAGCACTCCCGCTCGCCGAGGTGGACCACGGTGCCGTGGGCGTCGGCCAGCACCTGGATCTCGATGTGCCGGGGCCGGTCGATCCACCGCTCCACCAGCAGGGTGTCGTCACCGAACGAGGCCCGCGCCTCGCGCCGGGCCGCCGCGATCTCGTCGCCGAGCAGCGCCGCGTCGCGCACCAGCCGCATGCCCTTGCCGCCGCCGCCCGCCGAGGGCTTCAGCAGCACCGGCGTACCGATCTCGCGGGCCGCGTCGACCAGCTGGGCGTCGGTGAGGCCGCTGCCCGAGGAACCGGGCACCACCGGGACACCGGCCGCCGCGACCGTCTCCTTGGCCCGGATCTTGTCGCCCATCAGCGTGATCGCGGAGGCGGGCGGGCCGATGAAGACCAGCCCCGCCTCGGCGCACGCCCGCGCGAAGGCGGCGTTCTCGGCGAGGAAGCCGTAGCCGGGGTGAACGGCCTGCGCGCCGGAGCGGCGGGCCGCGTCCAGTAGCGCGGGGACGTGGAGATAGCTGCGGGCGGCGGGGGCGGGCCCGATCCGTACGGCGGTGTCGGCCTCCCTGACGTGCCGGGCCTCGGCGTCCGCGTCGCTGAAGACGGCGACCGAGCGGATGCCCAGCTCCCGCAGCGTGCGGATGACACGTACCGCGATCTCGCCGCGGTTGGCGACCAGAACCGTGTCGAACATCGTCATCTGTTCCTCACATCCGGAAGACGCCGAAGCCGGCATCGCCCAAGGGGGCGTTGGCGCAGGCGGTCAGGGCGAGCCCCAGCACCTGCCGGGTCTCCATCGGGTCGATCACGCCGTCGTCCCAGAGCCGGGCGGTGGCGTAGTAGGCGTTGCCCTGGGTCTCGTACTGCTCGCGGATCGGCGCCTTGAAGGCTTCCTCGTCGGCCGCGCTCCAGTCGTCGCCGAGCTGGTCGCGCTTGACCGTCGCGAGGACGGAGGCGGCCTGTTCGCCGCCCATGACGGAGATCTTCGCGTTGGGCCACATCCACAGGAAGCGGGGGGAGTAGGCCCGGCCGCACATGGAGTAGTTGCCCGCCCCGTACGAACCGCCGACGACCACGGTCAGCTTCGGGACCCGGGTGCAGGCCACCGCCGTGACCATCTTGGCGCCGTGCTTGGCGATGCCGCCGGCCTCGTAGTCCCGGCCCACCATGAAGCCGGAGATGTTCTGGAGGAAGACCAGCGGGATGCCGCGCTGGTCGCACAGCTCGATGAAGTGGGCGCCCTTCTGGGCGGACTCGGAGAACAGGATGCCGTTGTTGGCGACGATCCCGACCGGGTGGCCGTGGATGTGGGCGAAGCCCGTGACCAGCGTCGTGCCGTACTCGGCCTTGAACTCGGCGAACCGCGAGCCGTCCACGACCCGGGCGATCACCTCCCGCACGTCGTACGGGGTGCGGGAGTCGACCGGGACGGCGCCGTAGAGCCCGGCGGGGTCGGCCTTCGGCTCCTCGACGGGGCGCACGGACCACGGCAGCGCGCCCCGGTCCGGCAGGGTGCCCACGATGTTCCGCACGATCCGCAGTGCGTGCGCGTCGTCCTCCGCGAGATGGTCGGTCACCCCGGACGTACGGGAGTGGACCTCGCCGCCGCCGAGCTCCTCGGCCGTCACGACCTCGCCGGTCGCGGCCTTCACCAGCGGCGGGCCGCCCAGGAAGATCGTGCCCTGGTTGCGGACGATCACGGCCTCGTCGCTCATCGCGGGGACGTACGCGCCGCCCGCCGTGCAGGAGCCCATGACCGCCGCGATCTGCGGAATCCCGGCCCCGGACATCCGGGCCTGGTTGTAGAAGATCCGCCCGAAGTGCTCCCGGTCGGGGAAGACCTCGTCCTGCATCGGCAGGAAGGCCCCGCCGGAGTCGACGAGGTAGAGGCAGGGGAGACGGTTCTCCAGCGCCACTTCCTGGGCGCGCAGATGCTTCTTCACCGTCATCGGGTAGTACGTGCCGCCCTTGACGGTCGCGTCATTGGCGACGACCACGCACTCCCGGCCGCTCACCCGGCCGATCCCGGCGATCACCCCGGCCGCCGGGGCGGCGCCCCCGTACAGCCCCTCGGCGGCCAGCGGGGCCAGCTCCAGGAACGGGGAGCCCGCATCGAGCAGGGTGTCCACCCGGTCCCTGGGCAGCAGCTTGCCGCGCGCCACATGCCGGGCGCGGGCCCGCTCGCCTCCGCCGAGCCTGACCCTGGCGAGCCGCTCGCGCAGCTCGTCGGCGAGCGCGTGATGCGCCGCCTCGTTGGCCTTCCAGGCCTCGGAGGCGGGATCGGCCGCGCTCGACAGCACCGGTGCCTGCTGCATCGTGTCGAGCCCCCTTGCCCGTACCGCAGTGGTTAGTGAACGTTAACGTCCGTTCTCCAGGTTAACGTTCGCTAACCCGGCTGTCTAGAATCGAATCCATGAGCACCAGGACCGACGCCCCCACCCGCCGCGAGCAGATCCTCAGAGAGGCCGCCCGCCTCTTCGCCGAGCGCGGCTTCCACGGCGTCGGGGTCGACGAGATAGGCGCCGCCGTCGGCATCAGCGGTCCCGGGCTCTACCGCCACTTCCCGGGCAAGGACGCGATGCTCGCCGAGCTGCTGGTCGGCATCAGCGAGCGGCTGCTGGAGGGCGGGCGGCTGCGCGTCTCGGAGGACGCGGCGAGCGGGGCCGGCTCCCCGCGGGCGCTGCTCGACGCGCTCATCGAGGGGCACATCGACTTCGCCCTCGACGACCGCCCCCTGATCACCCTCCACGACCGCGAGCTCGACCGGCTGCGGGAGGCCGACCGCAAGCGGGTCCGCCAGCTCCAGCGGCAGTACGTCGAGGTGTGGGTGGAGGTGGTCCGCGCGATCCATCCGGACCTGCCCGAGCACGAGGCCCGCGCCGCCGTCCACGCCGTCTTCGGCCTGCTCAACTCCACCCCGCACCTGGGGCGCCCCGGCGTGCGCCCGGACCGTGCGGAGACCGCGGCGCTGCTGCACCGGCTGGCGCGCGGGGCGTTCGAGGCGGCGGCGGTCCGTACCTGAGACCCTGCGGCCCGTACCTGAGACCCTGCGGCGCCCCGAATATGTGAATTGATGAATGGTGGGGGCGAGGTTTCTGCAGGGTTTCTGCGGATTTCCCGGATCCTTCTCCGTTTTCCCCTTTTCCGGTTCATTTCCTCGGAGTGTCGCGGTGATCCCCCGGCATATGGTTTGAGGCGTCTCGCCCGCGCCCGCTGGGGAAATTAAATGAAAACATGCCAGGTCTCGGTCGTCGTCCCCTGCTTCAACGAGGACGAGGTGATCGAGTCCTTTCACCGTGAGCTGGTCGCCGCCCTCGAGCCGACACGGCAGACGTTCGAGATCGTGTACGTCGACGACGGCAGCGGCGACCGGACCCGTGCCCGCGTCCGTGCCTTCGCGACCGCGGACCGCCGCGTCCGCTACCTCTCCTTCAGCCGCAACTTCGGCAAGGAGGCCGCCATGCTCGCCGGGCTGGGCATGTCCCGCGGCGACGCCGTAGTCCTCATGGACGCCGACCTCCAGCACCCGCCGGAACTGCTGCCCCGCATGCTGGAGCTGCACCGGCACGGCTACGACCAGGTCGTGGCCCGCCGCGACCGCAGCGGCGAGGGCGCCCTGCGCACGCTGCTCAGCACCGCCTACTACCGCGCGATGGGCCGGTGCATGGACGTGGCCGTCGTCGACGGCGAGGGCGACTTCCGGCTGCTGTCGCGCCGGGCCGTGGACGCGGTGCTCGCACTGCCGGAGACCAACCGGTTCTCCAAGGGGATCTTCTCCTGGATCGGCTACGACACCGTGGCCTTCACCTACCGGAACGTCCGGCGCGCGGCGGGCAGCTCGAAATGGGGCGGCAGGCGGCTGCTGAACTACGGGATCGACGGGCTGATCTCCTTCAACAGCCGCCCCCTGCGCCTGGCCATCCACGCCGGGCTCGCCCTCGCGCTGGCGGCGCTGGGGTACGCCCTGTGGATCATTGCCGATGTCGCCCTGCACGGGGTCGGCGTCCCCGGATACACCACACTGCTCACCGCCGTCGTGGCACTCGGCGGAATTCAGCTCGCCACCCTGGGCGTGATCGGCGAATACGTCGGCCGCATCTACTGCGAGTCCAAACGGAGACCGCATTATCTGGTGCGGGAGACGAGCGAATCCCTGGACGCCGTCCTGATGCGCGGAATTCCGGCGGAGCTGGTCACCGCGAATTCGGCCCGGACCCATTCGGCCGCGGTGAATTCCGGCACGACCGGACTCGGTACGACAGGACTCGGTACGACAGAGCCCGGTACGACCGGACTCGGTACGACCGGACTCGGTACGACAGGGCCCGGCACGGGCGGGCCCGGGCCGGACGCTCCGGGCCCGGGGCGACGTACTCCGGGGGAACGCGCTCCGGCGGGGCGGGTCCAGGTGGCGGCGGTCCGGGAGGAACCGGCGCGCAAAGATGCCGAGGCGTGCGCCCCCGGCTCCCGCACCGGGCGGCAGTTCCTGACGTTCGCGGCGATCGGCGTCGTCAACACGGCGGTCTACCTCGCGGTGTACGTCCCGCTGAACACCTGGATGCCGTATCCGGTCGCCCACGTCCTCGGATACGTGGTGAGCGTCGTGGGCTCCTTCCTGCTCAACTCGTACCTCACCTGCCGTACCCGGCCGACCTGGCGGGCGTTCGTCCGCTACCCCCTGTCGAGCGTGGCCAACCTGGTGCTCAGCGGCGCCCTGCTCGCGCTCGGGGTGAGCGGGCTGGGGATCGACAAGAACCTCGCCGCCGTGGCCGCGGGACTGCTGGCCACCCCGTTCTCCTTCCTGCTCGCCCGCTGGGCGATCGACTCCGGCGCCGCCCGGGGCACGGACGGAAGGGGAGCCCGCGCATGACCACGGACACCCTCGAAACCCCGACGGAACGCGAGGGGGAGCAGGAGCCGCGGAAGGAGCGGCGGTGGGCCACCGGCTGGACGGTGGCGCTCGGCCTCTTCCCGTTCGCCCTGCTCGCCGCGGTCTTCTGGATCGGCCGCCTGGTCCGACCGGGCGCCGACGACTGGTGCTTCCTGCCCGTCGTACGCGACGAGGGCGCCTCGGGGATGATCGCGAAGTTCTACTACGAGGACAACGGGCGCGTCGCCAACGCCCTGATGGTCGTCGCGTACGGAGTCTTCGGCGCCGGTGGGCATCCCTGGTTCGCCCTGGTCAGCGGGGTGATCATGGTCGGCATCCTGTGGGCGCTGACCGTCACCGTGCTCCGCCGGACGGGGCTGACCGCGCCGCGCGGGGTGCCGCTGGTGGTGACCGCGACGGGCGCGGTGGTCTTCTTCCTCGCGACGCCCGACACGTACAAGGTGTTCTACTGGCCCGCCAACTCCGTCTCGCACACCCTCGCCCCGGTACTGGCCTGCGCCGCCGTGATCCCGCTGCTGCGTGCCCGGACCCGGCGGGGGAGGGGCCTCGCCCTGGGCGTCGCGCTCTTCGGCGGGTTCTTCCTCGGAACGCTCTCGGAGGAGACCGCGGTCGTCGCCTGCGTCCTGATCGGCACCGTGCTGCTGCTCGGCCTGCGCACCCTTCCCGGCCCCGGCCGCACCCTCGTCCGTCGCTGGTGCGTGCTGGCCCTCGCCGGGATCGCCGTCGGGGTGGTTGTGCTGTACACCGCGCCGGGCGCGCGTGCCCGGCGTGCTCGCTTCGGCGCCGACGCCGGCTCCATGCTCGACGCCGGGCAGCTGGCCACCGCGCTGAAGGCCTTCGGCGAGATCCTGGGCACGGTCCTGGCCACCTGGCAGTACCTGGGGGCGCTCGCGGCGGGGCTGCTGCTCGGCCTGCTGCTCCGGAACGGCGGGCGGACGCCGGACACGGGGACGGCGGGCACGGAGGCGCCGGACACGGGGGCGGCGGACACGGGGACGGCGGACACGGAGGCGGCGGACACGGAGGCGGCGGACGGGGAGCCGCGACGGAGGCCGCTGCTCCTGGTCGCCGCCGGGGCCCTTGCCTTCCTGGTCTCCGGTTTCCTCTGCACCGTCATCACCTACCCGGCCTTCGGCGCCTCGGTGGTGACCGCGGCCCGGGTCTGGGGCGACTTCCTGCTGCTCTACGTCCTGCTGCTGGCCGGCCTCGGCGTCCTGCTGGGGCGCGTGCTGCGGGCCCACCGGCCGGGCGCCCGCCCGGCGGTGACCGCCGTCGCCGCCGCCGTCTGCGCGCTGAGCTGTGTCGGGCTCGCCGCCCCGCTGCTCCGGCTCGGCACCCAGATGGAGGTCCGCGCCCAGCGCTGGGACCGCCAGGACCGGGCGCTGCGCGAGGGGGCGGCGCACGGCGCCCGGGTGCTCCCGTACACGCCGGTGTCGGTCGGCCGGATGGTGGAGCCGTTCGGCAGGCACGGGCTGCGGCCCTGGCCCGCGGAGTGCGTCGCCGAGTACTACGGTCTGGACAAGGTCACGTACTCCCGGCACGGAGCGCACCCCTGACGGCACAATGGGTTCATGTCGATACCCAGCCGTGCCGCCCTCGTCGAACACCTCGTCCGTACGCGTATCGCCGGGGATGTCGCCACGCCGCGCGACAACAACCTCTCCCACTACCGGCGGCTCGCCAACGGCGACCGTCACTACTGGCTGGGGCTGGAGCTCGGGGACCGGTGGCGCGACGAGCAGGACGTGCTGGCGGTGATGGCCGAGCGCTGCGGCGTCAGTGACGACCCGGAGCACCGGTTCGGGCAGGACACCATCGACCCGGAGCTGACGGTGGACGCGCTGGAGCGGATGGCGGCACGGCTGCGGAAGGCGGTGGCGGGCGCGGAGCGGGTGCTGTTCGCGACGGGGCACCCGGGCGGGCTGCTGGACGTGCACCGGCAGACCGCGCAGGCGCTGCGGGCGGCGGGCTGCGAGATCGTACGGATTCCCTCCGGGCTGGTCGCCGACGAGGGCATGGTGTTCCAGTTCGCGGACGTCGCCGTGCAGGAGCGGGGTGCGACGCTCTGGCACACCCACTCGCCCGCCCCGATGGCCGCCATTCTGGACGGTCTGGAGCGCGAGGGCCGTCCGCTCCCGGACCTGGTCGTCGCCGACCACGGCTGGGCCGGGTGCGCGGCGCAGCGCGGGCTGGACGCGGTGGGGTACGCGGACTGCAACGACCCGGCGCTCTTCCTCGGCGAGGCGGAGGGCACCCTCCAGGTCGCCGTCCCGCTGGACGACCATGTGCTCGACCCGCGGTTCTACGACCCGATGACGGCCTACCTGCTGGACGCGGCGGGGCTGGACGCGGACTGAGCCGTCACGACGACGGTCCTGTCCGCGCCCCGGCGTTCCTCGGCGGTACGGCCGTGGCGATGCGGGGAGCACCGGGGCCGGATGCTCGTCCTGCGTCGCATGTCGGTCCGTCGAGGGCGCCGTGGCGGTTTCGAGGACGAACTGAGGGTGGGGGAATCGAACCCGCTGCCACCTCTGTGGTCAGTCGCGGGGCGGAGGTTCCCAGGCGGTGCCTCCGAAGCGGGCCAGGGCTTCCCGGAGCGGGGTGTCGAGGGGGTGCATCGGGGTGAGGGGAATGAGTGTGACCCACTCCTGCGAGGGCGGGGCGTCGGTTGAGGAGGACGCGTGGGTGCGGAGGATCGCCTGGACGGCGTGGTAGCGCGTCGGGCGTCCTACCGAGTCCTGAACCGCCCGTACCGACAGGCGGCGGACCTCATGCGGCGCGAGAACAATGCGTCGTCTGTGGTGCGTGACTTCGAGCCGGTCGTGGTCGATGACCACAGAGACGGACGTGCCGAGGAGTAGGCAGCGGCGTACGAAGAGCGTCAGCAGCAGAACTGGCCATGTCATGCCGACGATCACAACCGGAAGGTTTGACCTGAAACTCCCTTCGCAATCCACCATGAAGGCAATGAAACCGAGAGCCAACCCGATCGGCAGGATCGCCCTTCTCGGCCGGCGTCGCCAGGGCAGGCGCCTGCTGAATCGATAGGTGTCGGACTGGGCGCCGACAGCCTTGTCCGCCTTGACTGGGCCCGCCGATTGCTCTGCGGCGCATGCCACTCCGCCGAGTTCGCCGTGGTGGTTCGGAGAGCGAAGCGCGGGTGAGGAAGCGGACCTGCTGCCACCTCTGTGGTCAGTTGCGGTCGGAGGTTCCCAGGCGGTGCCTCCGAAGCGGGCCAGGGCTTCCCGGAGCGGGGTGTCGAGGGGGTGCATCGGGGTGAGCGGAATGAGTGTGACCCATTCCTGAGGAGACGGGGTGTCGGTTGAGGAGGACGCGTGGGTGCGGAGGATCGCCTGGACGGCGTGGTAGCGGGTCGGGCGCCCTGCCGAGTTGTGAACCGCCCGTACCGACAGGCGGCGGACCTCATGCGGCGCGAGAACAATGCGTCGTCTGTGGTGCGTGACTTCGAGCCGGTCGTGGTCGATGACCACAGAGACGGACGTGCCGAGGAGTAGGCAGCGGCGTACGAAGAGCGTCAGCAGCAGAACTGGCCATGCCATGCCGACGATCACAATGAGAATTTTTGACGTGAAACTCCCTTCGTAATCCGCCATGAAGGCGATGAGGATGAGAGTCCACCCGATCGGCAGGAGCGCCCTCCTCGGCCGGCGTCGCCAGGGCAGGCGCCTGCTGAATCGATAGGTGTTGGACTGGGCGCCGACAGCCCTATCTGCCTCGGCTGGGCCTGCCAATCGCTTTTGCAGAGTGATGTGTCGAAATTGATAATTTCCGCCTGAGAGGCGAATGACTCCGAGCCTTCGGGCGTCGTCGAGGAAAGCGTGTGTCCGCCAGGGGAGGCGCCCTGTCATGGCGAGTGCGGCCCGACCGCAGTGCCATCGCCCCCATGGCGTGAAGCAGAACATGAAGAGGGATTGAACAATCAACGATGAAAAGAAAAGCACCCAGGTCGGTGCGGTGTGGTGCTGACCTTGTACGGCCAGCGTGCCGCGAATTGAGACGATGCAGAAGGCGGCCATGTATGAGAGCGTCAGGTTGCGTTCGAGCTTCATTCTTTCTCGAGGAGTGGATGCCTGCTCAGGGCGTATGAATGTTCGAATTACGTGAAAGATTAGCGAGAGGAGTATGAATACGAAGGGTATTGCTAAATATATTCTTTGGTTGAGGTCTTCGGTGCTCTTGCCGAGGAGCCATGTCGGGATCAAGAGTGCGAGAAGAAGGAGTTCCCGCCGGCCGAATTTTTTGCTGTCGGGGCTGGTTATGATCCGGTATGCGTAAATCACGGAAGAATAGATGGCGCTTGTGAATAGGAGTGAGAATATCAGGAGTAGGGGGTTGTATTTATTCCCCGACCATTGGTCGATTCCGAAAGCGGCGGCAGCGAGAGATGCGAGTAGGCAGAGCTGGCCGATCAATATCGCGCCGCGAGGGGCGGTGCGTGACCATTCGAGATCCTGTGAGTACAGGCGTGAGAAGCGTAGGGCGAGGTAGCTCAGATATCTTTGTGCGTTCCGTGCTTTCCAGCGATTCTCCTGGGATTGAGTCGCGCTTGGGCCCATGCCGAATACGGTCGGGATGAGTGCGTCCAACAGGTGGTTCTGCACGGCCTGGGTATCGGCCAGACGGTCCCGGTCGGCGAGCATGTGCGGGCTGGTGACGGTGGCTGTCCGCCTGGCGAGCCACAGCATCAGGGGTGTGTTCAGGGAGGAGGCCAGCACCCCGCTCGGTTCTTCGCGGAGCTGTTCGATGACGGGAGCCCACTGCTGGCGTGCCGTGTTGTTTCCGCCGGTGAGATACTGCTCCACCACCTTCCCGCCGACGGGCTGGGAGTGCAGTGTCAAGGCAGGCAGGGACTCATTGCCCCCGGCTTCACGGAACTCGTCCTCGCGGCATGTGAGGACCACCGCGTCGGACGGGGCCAGGGTCCGGGCGAGCGCGGCAAGCACCAGGTCACGTTGTTCTGGTGGCAGTTCGTCAAGACCATCCAGAACCGGGAACACCACACCTGACTCGACGAGGTCGAGCAGGACATCCCTTCCGAGCCGCTTGTCGAGGCCCGGGTACAGTGAAGCCAGCTGCTGGACGAACCAGACCCGAAGATGAACACGCTGCGGATTCCACGACGCGGCAGTGGTGAGAACGGGGAGAGGGACCGTGGGATCGGTTGCCGCGCGTTCCCCCAGTTCCCTGGCGAGCAACAGCGCGAGCGTGCTCTTGCCCGAACCGCCGTCGCCCACGAGGACCAGTCGCCGTGCCGGCATGGCCAAGAACGCGTCCGCGACCGCGGCCGGGCTGGACAGGACCCGCCCCTCGTCGCCGACAGCGTCGGCCCCCGGCCCCGGCACGACCTCCCAGGGAACCCGCAACTCTCCGAACTGGTAAAGGCCCCGTAAGGCCACCTCGTCGGCGGTGCGCCGCCAGAGTGCTTCCCGCACAGCCTCTGCCGCGCCGACCATGCGACGTCCGTCACCGCGATGGACGTGCACCCCACCGTGGACAACTCCTGCCTGAACCAACTGGTCGGCATTGCCTGAAGCGCTGTTACGCACGTTGCCGTCGTCCACTGGCCCCCCTGCAAGTGATCTCAGAATGCAACTGACGGGAGTCCAGGGCCTTGCCCCGGAGCTCCATCGCACGGAAAACAGCCTGCCGCTCCGCGCCGAGCGAAGCGCCACTGATCCGTACGCGCGGAAGCCGCGTACAGCCGTCGTCCGTATCGGCTGAAATGCCGACCGCGCCGGTGGGCTCCCGCATGTGGCCGGTCACTCCCGGCTGTGCTGTCCGGGTGCGGGGGTGCTGTGGAAGGAGACCCCGCCGTGGACGTCACGGGTCTGCAGTACGTTGTGCTGTTTGCCCCCTGTGATGGTGTTGCTCACCGTAGGTCCACGCTGACCCATGAGTTGTACCCGCTCCTCCTCCCACATGCCCAATGCCTGCGCGAACTGTGGATCGTTGCCGGCCCTGGCCCGCAGGGCGTCCGCGAGAGCAGCTGCCGCCGCATGATCCCCGGGGGCTCTTTCGAACTCCTCCAGTTCCCTCGTCCCCGGCCCGAAAGGCCGACGAACGAGCTCGACCAGAGCGGCCCAGAGCTGTGTGCCGGCCGCCCCGCCCGCTCCGCCGGCCATGGCCACCAGTCCAGCAGTGGAAATCGCGTCCATCGGCCCAACCACCTTTCTCCGCAACTGAATCCGTGAATCTATTCAAATACCTTTCGCGAGTCGAGGCGGCGCGGGCGCCTGGATCCCGCCACCAACGGACGGCCGGCCGAGGGCACTTCGTACCGTCAGGCCGTGGTGTGTGCGCAGGCGGTACGGCTCCCAGCACGATTGGGCCGTCACCGACACCGGGGCGCCGAGCAGGAACACGGCGCGGGCGAGGAGGGGCACCTCGGCGTTGGTGTTGTTGACCACGTCGAGGGCGGTCATTGCCCACACCATCAGGGTGGCGAGGACCGGCGGCAGCACCTCGTGGATGTCGGCGGTGCGGAACTCGGGCGTGAGACCGAGCCCGGTCCCGTAAAGGGCGAACCCCAGCTACCAGGGAGAAGGCGGCCATGGCCCCCATCAAGGCGGCCACCGCCCCGAAGGACTTCGGCGGCCGGCGCAGGAAGAGCCCGCGCAGCGCACCCCGCGCGGCGAACGCGAACAGCGAGATCACGAACGGGAAGGCGCACACGAGGACGAGGGTGCTGATCCAGCTCTCGTCGAACTTGCCGTCCACGACGGCCTCGGCGCCCTTGGCGCTGTCGACCGGCTTGTACGACATGGTCGGCGCGAACCAGGCGGCGATGCCGAGCCCGGTCTGTCACAGCTGGAGGAGGTGCCGGGTGCGGGACACCGGCGGGTGCGGCCCCGGCCCTGCGGTGGCACGGCCCCGGCCGCCGGGGCCGTGATCCTCCCGATCGGGGAGGCCGGGAGAGGCTCGTTCCGGCGCTTGTCAGGCCCGGGGCACCCGGATCACGCCCTCCTGGATGACGGTGATCGCCAGCCGCCCGTCCTGGGTGTGGATCCTGGCCTGGCCCAGGCCCCGCCCGCCGGACGCGGACGGTGACTCCTGGTCGTACAGCAGCCATTCGTCGGCCCGGAACGGCCGGTGGAACCACATCGCGTGGTCCAGGCTCGCCCCCACCACGTCGCCGACCGTCCAGCCGCCGCGCCCGTGGGCGAGGAGCACCGAGTCGAGCAGCGTCATGTCGGAGACGTACGTCGCCAGGCAGACGTGGAGCAGCGGATCGTCCGCGAGCTTGCCGTTGGTGCGGAACCACACCTGGGAGCGGGGTTCGCGGGGTTCGCCGACGGTGGCGAAGGGCGGCTCGTCCACGTACCGCAGATCGACCGCGGCCCGCGCCTCGATCAGCCGGTCCACCACGCCCGGGTCGCGGAAGCGGTCCGCGTGAAGGGGGAGCATCTGCGCGGCGGTGGGCAGCGTCTCCGGGTCCGGGGCGGGCGGCATCGGCGCCTGGTGCTCCAGGCCCTCCTCGTACGTCTGGAAGGACGCCGAGAGGTGGAAGATCGGCTGGCCGTGCTGGACGGCGACGACCCGGCGGGTGGTGAAGGAGCGGCCGTCGCGGATGCGGTCGACGCTGTAGACGATCGGCGCACCCGGGTCGCCCGCCCGCAGGAAGTACGCGTGCAGGGAGTGGGCGCTGCGGTCGGCGGGGACGGTGCGGCCCGCGGCGACCAGGGCCTGGGCCGCGACCTGGCCGCCGAAGACGCGGGGGACGAGCGAGGAACGGCTCGTACCTCGGAAGATGTCCCGCTCGATCTGCTCCAGGTCGAGCAGATCGAGCAGGGAATCGAGTGCTGCGCTCATGGGACGGAAGGAGCCGTGGCTCAGAGACCCATGGACTTGGCGATGATCGACTTCATGACCTCGCTGGTGCCGCCGTAGATGCGGTTGACCCGGTTGTCCGCGTACAGGCGGGCGATCGGGTACTCGTTCATGTAGCCGTAGCCGCCGTGCAGCTGGAGGCAGCGGTCGATGACACGGTGCGCGACCTCGGTGCAGAACAGCTTCGCGGAGGCGGCCTCGGCGGGGCTCAGCTCGCCGGCGTCGAGGGCTTCCAGGGCGCGGTCGGCGACGGCCTCGGCGGCGTCCACCTCGGCCTGGCAGGCGGCCAGTTCGAACTTGGTGTTCTGGAAGGACGCCACCGTCTTGCCGAAGACCGTGCGGTCCTGGACGTAGCTCTTGGCGAACGCCACGGCGGCCTTGGCCTGCGCGTACGCGCCGTGGGCGATGCCCCAGCGCTCCGACGGCAGGTTCTGGCCGAGGTAGTAGAAGCCCTTGTTCTCCTCACCGAGCAGGTCCGCGACGGGAACCTTCACGTCGACGAACGCCAGCTCGGCGGTGTCGGACGTGCGCAGACCGAGCTTGTCGAGCTTGCGCCCGATCGAGTAGCCCTCGGACTTGGTGTCGACGGCGAACAGCGAGATGCCGAAGCGGCGGTCCTCGGCGGTCGGCGCGGAGGTACGGGCGCAGACGATCACCCGGTCGGCGTGGACGCCGCCGGTGATGAAGGTCTTGGAGCCGTTGAGCACGTAGTGGGTGCCGTCGTCCGAGAGCTTGGCGGTGGTCTTCATCCCCGCGAGGTCGGAGCCGGTGCCCGGCTCGGTCATCGCGAGCGCCCACATCTCCTCGGCGGAGACGAACTTCGGCAGGTAGCGCTTCTTCTGGTCGTCGGTGGCCAGCGACTTGATGTACGGGAGGGCCAGCAGCACGTGCACGTTGGACCCGCCGAAGTTGACGCCCGCGCGGGCCGTCTCCTCGTACTGGACGGCCTCGAACTTGTGCGTCTCCAGCCCGGCGCCGCCGAACTCCTCGGGCACGTTGATGCCGAACAGGCCCAGGTCGGCGAGCTTGCCGTAGAACTCGCGCGGCACGATGCCCTGCTGGAACCACTCGTCGTAGTGCGGGACGACCTCGGCCTCGATGAAGGCGCGGATGGTCTCCCGGAACGCCTCGTGGTCCTCGTTGAATACCGTACGGCGCACGGGATGCCTCCTTGGTCGGCTGCGGTCGGGCTTCGGCCGGGCTGGCTAAGCGCTTGCTCAGACCGTTAGAAGTTACCCAACGGTCACAGGCGCTGTCCAGGTGATGCGCAGCACGCCGGGGCCGGAGCGAGTGGATCCGGAGGCTGCCCGCGGGGGCGCTCGGGGCCCGCACGGTGGACCGCGTGTCCCGGTGTGCACCGGCGCGGCCGACCGCGCTCGCACCACGGCGATGACGCCAAGCGCACAACCATCCAAGATATGACTAATGCCGATATCCCTTTCAGTCGGTGCTTCCGCGGGAAATGAGAGGGATGAAGGGCCTGAGCAGGCCGACACAGGCGAGAAGGACGGTCCCGCACACCCGTCCGGCGCAGCCGATTCCATCGTGAAGCTCCGCGGGCACCCCGCGCACCCGGGCCGTCCGGCGGCTCTGCGGATTCATCGGACGGTCCCTCGGACCGCCCCCTCCGCGCCCGCACCGCGGCATGCGTGCACGGACACGGACGTACACGGACGCAGATGTGCGGCACGGGTGCATGCGCAGATGCGCACCCGTAGTCGCACACGGCACATGGCACACGGCGCGAGTACGGCACGCGCGCCGCACCCGTAGGACACGGAGGTCCCATGCTGGAGGTGAAGCACCCGGAGGCGAGCTGGGTCCAGGTGAACCTGACCCCGCGGCCGACGGCCTGGCCGCGCCTGTACGCATGGCTCGCGGGCACCGCGCACGACCTCCTCGGCGCCGACACCGCGCGCGCCTTCTTCTTCATGCACAAGCCCCCGGGCCTGCGGGTCCGCTTCCAGGCGTACGGAGCGGGCGGAACCGTCCCGCTCCGGGCCGAACTCGGCGCCAGGGTAAGGGAGTTCGACGGCCTGGCCGGGCCTCCCGTGTGCGCGGTCTACGAACCGGAGGCATACCTCTTCGGCGGCCCCGGCTCCATGCCCTGGGTGCACGAGCTGTTCACCGCCGACTCCCTGGCCTGGCTCGACCACCACACCCGGCGGCCGGGAGAGACCGCCGCCGACTGGCGGCTCTCCCTCTTCCTGCTCCGCGACATGTTCGACGGGCTCCGGATCGTCGGCTGGGAGCACCGGGGCGTCTGGGACGCGGTGCGCACCGACACCGGGCGCGGCATCTCCGGGGGGCTGCGGGACGCCGCGCTGCGCCGCGCCGCCGAAGGCATCCGCGTCCACTGGCGGCAGCCCCGTGCCCGGATGCTCGCGGCCCTGCCCGAGGAGTGGCGGGCGGGGGCGGACGGTCACGGTGACGCGGTGCGCCGGGCCGCGGACCACTGGCGCACCGGCTACTTCGAGTCCGGTGACGCGGTGCGTGGGCCGCGCCGCGCCGCCGCCCATGCCGTGATCTTCCACTGGAACCGGGGCCGGTTCTCGTACGCCCGGCAGAGCCTGATCACCGAGGCGCTGGCCGACGACGGGGCGGTGGACTGACATGGCCGGACCCCGTGCCGCCGCGTCCGTGCCCGCGCCCGCCCGTTCCGACGCGGCCCGCGGACCGCTGCTGCGGGCCACCGCGCTGGTGCGCGCGTCCGGCATCCCCTGTTCGGTGTGGACGGCCGCGGGCGGCTCCGGGCCGTTCGGCCGGGTCGTCGAGCATGCCGACACCGTCGAGCGGCAGGCGGCACGGGCCCGGCGGTCGGCCGCGGAGCCGGGCGCGCTCGTCCCCGGCCCGCGCCTGACGGGCCCCGAGCGCCGCACGGTCCTCGCCCTCCTCCACGACGTCCCCGGCCCGCCCGCACCCGGTG